>CAIUAC010000335.1 GCA_903896985.1 uncultured Sandaracinus sp. | reverse complement strand
TCGACGCTCACGTTCAGGTTGCCGCCCGCGATCGCGTCGAGGACCTCGACGCTGCGGTCGCGTAGCTGCTGCGGAGTCAGCCGAACGGCGGGTGCGACGCGACGCGCGGGCGCGCGGGGAGCGGCGGTCTTCGACTTCTTGGCGGGTTGCTGGGTGGCAGTCATCCGAGGGCTCCTTTGACGGCGCGCGCGGGCTGCTCGATGGAGATCGGCAGGGCGCTCTTGAGAAAATGATCCGCGCGCTCGACCAACTGCTCGCGGTCGAGCTTGATCAGGTATTCCGTCAGACCTGCCTCGCGGCCTCTGCGCTCGGCCAACTCGCCCGAGATCGACGTCACCGCGATGATGGGCAGCGCGGCAAAACGCCCATCCGAACGAATCCGCCGCGTCATCTCCAAACCGTCCATGTTCGGCATCTCGATGTCGGTGACGACGAGCGCGACATGGTCTGCGTGCTGCCCGAGGAGCGCGAACCCCTGCGCGCCATCCTCTGCGGCGAGCGTCGCGTACCCCGCGTCGTGGAGGCAGGCGATGATCTGCTTGCGGAAGAACGGCGAGTCCTCGACCACGAGCACGACCGAGGCAGCCTCGCGCGGCGTGCTCTTCGCGCGCTTCTTGTACTCGGGGAGCGCAGCCTCGACGAGGCCATGCACGTCGAGCAGGAGCAGCACACCGTCGTCGACGACCGTCGAGCCGAGGATGCCTGGCTGTACGTGCGTCGCGGGGTCGATCGCCGCCGTGGCCTCGACGACGTCGACGATGTGCGAGGCGACGATGCCGACCTCGCGCCCCCACGCCTTGCAGATCACGGCGTAGAGATGCCGCTCGGGGACGCGCGCGCTGACCTGCGCGACGTCTTCGATGGCGACCAGCGGGAGCATCGTGTCGCCGAACGTCACGGTGCGACGGCCACCGACGCAGACGACCTTCGCCTCAGCGATGCGCTCGACGCGCGACACCGTGCCGAGGGGAATGGCGAAGCGCTCGCCGGGCCCGTTCTCGAACACGAAGTACGTGTGTGCGTCGTGCGCGCCCGCCGCCGGCCCGCGCTTGGCGACCGCGCGCTCGAGGAGCGATTGAGTCGCGCCCAGGTTGGCGACGGCGCTGAGACCGGCGACGTCCAGGATCAGCGCGACGGCGCCATCGCCGAGGATCGTGGCGCCCGCGTATTCGCGGCAGGAGCGCAGGTGCGCGCCCAGCGGCTTCACCACGATCTCCTCGGAGTCGAGGAGCTGATCGACGATGATCCCGTAGCGAAACGCGCCCGACGACACCACCGCGACGTTGATCGCGGCGTGCGGGCGCGCTCGACGCTCGCGCCCGCTCCGGCGCTCCGCGTTCTCCGCAGAAGCCTCCGCCGTCCGCCGTTCGCCGAGGCCGAGGCGCTTCTCCGCGACCGCCCCGCCAGAGCCCTCGTCGAGGCGCTCTCGCTCGACCCCGAGCACGTCGGAGAGGCGCAAGAGCGGCAGCAGATCGCCGCGCAGGCGCATCACGCTCGCCGTACCTACCCGCTCGACTCGCTTCTCGACCTCGGCCGCGGGCACCCTGACGAGCTCGACCAGGTTCACCTGCGGGATGGCGAAGCGCTCCCCCGCGGAGCCGATCAGGATGCTCGCGATGATCGCGAGCGTCAGCGGGAGCCGCACGACGATGGTCGTCCCGCGCCCGACCTCGGAGCGGATGTCGACCGTGCCGCCGATGCGCGCGAGGCTCGACACGACGACGTCCATGCCGACGCCGCGCCCGGAGAGATCCGTCACCGTCTCCGCCGTCGAGAACCCCGGCTCGAACACGAGGCGCACGAGCTCCCCGTCGCTCATCTGCTCGACCTGTTCAGCGGTCCGCAGCCCCTTCTCGATGGCCTTTCGACCGATCCGCCGCGCGTCGATCCCGCGCCCATCGTCCGAGACCTCGATGACCACCTGCCCGGCCTCGTGACGCGCGCGGATCGCGAGCACGCCGCCCTCGGACTTGCCCCCGGCGAGCCGCTCGGCGGGCGGCTCGAGCCCATGATCGCAGGAGTTCCGGACGAGGTGCGCGAGCGGGTCGCCGATCGCCTCGATGATCGTCTTGTCGAGCTCGACCTCTTCGCCCTCGATCTCGAGGTCGATCTTCTTGTGCAGCGTCAGGGCGAGGTCGCGGACGATGCGGCGGAACTTCGTGAACACGCCGCCGACCTGCTGCATCCGCGTCGCCATGATGCCGTCCTGCAGCTCAGACGTGATCGCATCGACGCGCTGCGAGAGCTCGATCATCTCGTCGAGGTCGCGCTCCGCGGCCTTCTTCAGCAGCGCGTTGCGCGTCAGCACGAGCTCGCCCGCGAGCGACATCAGCCGGTCGAGCTGCGCGACGGCGACGCGAATCGAGCCTCCGCCGTCCGCGGGGCGCGCAGCCTCCGCCGCAGCGGCGTGCGCGACTGCCTTCGATGGCAGCGCGCTCGGCGGTGGCGAGCGGCGGGCCTCCGGGGCGGCGGCGACCGTCGGCGCCACCGACCACGGGCTCGGCTCCTGGTCCGCAGCCGTAGGGGCTGCGGGGGAAGGCGTCGCGGCGACGACCGGGCCGTCAACCGTGATCAAGAAGTCGAGCAGCGGCCGCACCTGCGAGCTCGGCAGCTCGAGGAGCTCCGCGAGGTCCCCCGCCTCGAGCACCGTCGCGCAGGCCACCTGCACGACCATCTGCCCATCCCCGCCGGTCCCGTGCGCCTGCGCGACCGTCGCCGCGAGCTTGCGCAGCTCGCTGAACGCGCGCGGCTCGAGCTCGACGTAGTGCACGAAGCGCCCGCCGTACTCCGCGCGCTGCGCCTCCGCGATCTGCTGCATCCTCACCACGAACGCGCGCCGCCCGCCAAGGTCGAGCACCTCGACGTCGTCGGGACCGAGGGCGCGCTCCGAGCGATCCGCGAGCCCCGCCGACGCGTCCCAGCCGGCCGACACCGTGACGACGGTGTCGGGCTGCGCCGCGGGGAAATTCGTCGCGAAGACGACGTGCGCCCCGGCGACCCACGGCGCGAGCCGCGCGAGGAGGTCGTCGTACGCGATGCTGTCGACGGACTCGATGCGCTCGACCATCTCGGTGAGGCGCGAGGTGCCCTCGAGGAGCGCCGAAAACACCGCGACGCTCCCGGCGATCTCGCCCGCGCGGAGGCGGCCAAGCACGCTCTCCATCGCGTGCGCGAGGTCCGTCACGGGGCCGAGCGCGAAGAAGCTCGCCGTGCCCTTGATGCTGTGCGCGGCGCGAAAGATCGCGTTGACGGTCCCGGCGTCCGGAGCGCCCGTCTGCCCCTCGAGGCGCAGGAGCTCGCGCTCGAGCGTCTGCAGGTGCTCGCGCGCCTCCTCGAGAAATAGCTGAAGGGACTCGTCCTGGAGGTCGATCATCGCGCCGTCCTCCGACGCCCGGGTTGGGCGGGCTGGCCGCGTCTTGAACGACACCGATGGGTTACGTCTGGAGGGGTGGCAGCGCGGATTGTCTCAAAAAGGCGCACATTCCTGCCTCCCTACAATAAGGCACCCCCATCCCATCTTGCTCGACCCGACAGAATGGGAGCAACATCGTGGCCCCCGCGCCGTGTACGGGCCGAGGGCGCGACCTGCGCCCTCGAGTGGGAGGAGTCTTCATGCTTCGTCGTGCAACCTCGTTCGCGGGCGCCCTCGCGTCGCTCTGTCTCATGCTCGCCGCCGCGTCCTGCAGCACCGCGCAACCAGCCGTCAACCGCGTGCAGCCCAACGTCGTGGACAAGGCCGTCTTCGACGGTGAGTTCTACATGTTGCAGACCGTGATCGACGCGCCGTACGGCGTGAACTTCACGTTCGTCGGGGATCAGTCGAGCCTGCAGAAGATCCGCTGGGAGATTCAGGAGAACTACCTGATCGCGCGGCGCAGCTATCAGTTCATCGCGGGCGCCGAGACGGAGGCCATCACGGGCCCCGCCGCCGAGACGGGCGCCGTGCTCGCCATGTACGCGATCGACAAGCACTTCGACATTCGTCGGGAGTACAACCCGACGACCGGCGAAGAGCAGAACGTCATCGTCGAGAACGACGCCGACCGCCCCTGGTACGAGCGCCAGTTCATGCACGTCGACTGGTCGAAGAACCTCGTCACCGACACGACGTTCATGATCTACGCGCGCGTCTTCGACGCGATCCGCGCTGAGCCTGTCGCGTATTACGTGCAGGACCAGAACGACCCGAACCGCCCGCGCTTCGAGCGCGACGCGACAGGCAGCGTTCAATACATCGACATCGTCAACAAGATGTTCGCCCAGCCGGAGGAAGTGTACTTCCCGGGCGAGGGCAGTTATCCCGTCTGCTTCCTCGGATATCAGAGTCACATCGACTGCTCGCCCGGCGAGATCACGGTCCGCAACTCCTTCTTGAAGGTCCAGCCGAATCACGACTATCAGCCCGTCGCCTACAGCGGTGATCGGATGGAACGATTCGGCTACTTCGTCACCGAGCGCCCCGGCTACGACCCGCACTACGGCGTCGTCGAGGCCGCGCGCGTGCGCTTCGCGAATCGCCACAACCTCTGGGCGCAGAGCCACCGCACCGACGCGGGCGCTCCGATGACCTGCACGACGGACGCGGACTGCGACGATGGCCGCGGCTCTGTCTGCGACCTCGACCTCGCCCGCGCGCGCCGCACGATGGCGGGCGAGTGCACGATTCCGTTCCGCGACCGCACGACGCGCAAGGTCGTCTACTACGAGTCGACGAACCTCCCCGACGACCTCTACGTCGACCTGCAGCACGTCGCCGATCAGTGGAACTCCGCCTTCGTCGACACCGTCGCGTCCATGCGCGAGGTCGAGTGCAACGGGCACGCTGGCACCGACTGCGCGAGCGAACGCGCGCGCACCGACGCGTCGAGCCTCTTCGTGCTCTGCCACAACCCATCTCGCGCGGGCGACGACGCGGCGTGTGGCCCCGTCGGCACCGAGGCGCGCATCGGCGACGTCCGCTACTCGATGGTCGGCTGGGTCAACGACGGCGGCCTCGGCACGCCGCTCGGCTATGGCCCCTCCGCCGCCGATCCGGAGACCGGCGAGCTGATCCAAGGCAACGCGTTCATCTACGGCGCGGACCTCGAGATCCTCGCGTCGTACGCGCGCGACATCGTCTCCGTGCTCAACGGAGACCTCGACGAGGCGACCATCCTCAGCGGCGCGAACGTCGACGAGTGGGTGCATCGACAGATCGCCCCGGGCTCCGAAGAGACTGGGCGCACGCGCGACGATCACGTCGTGCCGCTCGACGGCGAGGACGCCGCGTCGGTGAACGCGTCGATGGACTTCTCGTGGGCGCACGTCAGCGGCACCGCGCGGCATGCCCGCCCGAATAACCCCATCGCGCTGCGCGCCGCCGTCGACTCTGCGCGTCAGCGCCTGCAACGGGCCGGGCGCTTCGGCTCGGGCGTCGGTCGCGGCGCCGCGCGCCTCGAGAGCCTGCGCGGCACGGACCTCGAGCGGATGATGACCACGGCCGACATGCGCGCCGCCGCGGGCATCGACCCGCACGCGTCCGTGGACGCCAACGTGCTCGCCGCCGCCTCCCCGCTGCGCGGTCGCTCCTCGTCCGAGCTCCGCGTGCTCGCGCAGGCGCGCCGCCTCCTCAACGCCGACACCTGCGTGCTCGGCACCGACTTCGCCGACGACGGGATGCTCGGCCTCGCGCGCGCGCTCGCCAAGGCGCTCTCGGACGGCACCTGCACCATCGAGTTCTACGGGCAGGCGTATCCCGTCTGCGACGACACTGGCACCCATCTCGACCCCGAGAAGGTGCGCACGACCCTGCGACACCCGATCTTCGAGGCGGTCACGGCGCACGAGGTCGGGCACACGCTCGGACTCCGACACAACTTCAGCGGCTCGTACGACTCGCTCAACTACAACGCTGAGTATTGGCGCCTCCGCGACGACGGCACGATGCTGCCGCGCGCGTGGGACCCGATGACCCCCGCCGAGATCGACGGGCGCATTCGCGAGTTTCAGTTCTCGACGGTGATGGACTACGGCCACAACTTCGTCGTCACGGACGCCGCGGGCATCGGTCACTACGACCGCGCCGCCATCAAGATGGGCTACGGCGACCTCGTCGAGGTCTTCTCGAACGCCGCGAATCCCGACGAGATGGCGTGGATCGACTTCATCCAGCAAGCCGGCTGGGAGGTGCTCCTCAAGGAGAGCTTCTTCGAGACCGGCGGCGACGTCGCCGCCTATGCGTATACCGATCTGCCGGGCGTGCTCGGCGGCGTCGACCGCGTGCAGCAGCGCGCGGACGTGCCGTATACGAGCCTCGTGTCGAGCGAGTATCTCGCGGCGCAGGGCATCGACGATCACCTCGTCGATGGCACGAATCGCCCCGTGGTGCCGTACCGCTTCTGCAGCGACGAGCAGTCGGATCTCGGACCTGATTGCATGCTCTACGACGCAGGCGCGGACCCCTACGAGACGCTCCAGTCGGTGATCGACAACTACTGGAACTACTACATCTTCCACAGCTTCCGCCGCGGCCGCCTCGGCTACGACATCGGCGAGTACGTCGACCGCATCTACTGGCGCTACTTCGACAAGCTGAAGGGCGCCAATCAGATGTACGCGCTCAACCGTGCGTATCTCGAGGACGTCTTCGGCAGCTCCCCCGAGATGGACCACTTCTACGAGCGCCCCGACGGCTATGGCGCGTGGACGCTCGGGGTCGGCGCGACGTTCCAGCTCTTCTCGCGCGTCGTCGCGGCGCCCGAGCCTGGCGACTACATGAACGGCACCCGCGCGGACGGAACCACTGCGCTGATCCTCGACGGCCCTGGCTCGACGGCGGCGGTCGTGCACGTGCCGGACGGGCGCTATCTCGACAGCTCGTGGAATTTCGCCGACGGCTACTACTGGTTCGATCAGCTCGAGCGCTCCGGCTACTTCTACGACAAGTCGCTCGCGATCGAGGCGCTCACCGACCCCGAGACGAGCTTCGTCGGGCGTGACACCTCCGCCGACCTCCGCAGCTACGAGCTCAACTACTACTCGACGTTCGCGCCGGCGATGACCGGGCTCGTGCGTGGCATTCTGTCCGAGGACTGGGCGGCGTTCGCGCCCCGCGCAGGCACACGCGCGACTGGACCTCTCTACCCGACCGCCGCGGAGCTGAGCGACCGCACGATGACGGGTGTGCCGCTCGACCCGAACGCGTCGTTTTCGCTGCAGCTCTACACGGCCGTCTTCGCGATGGCGCTCGTGCCCGAGACGTACGACCAGTCGATCGTCGAGAGCGCGCGCATCTTCGTCCGCGGCGGCGCGGAGGCAGTCGCGCTCGCGCCCGGCACTCCCACCGTCGAGTTCACCGATCCGGCGACTGGGCTCATCTACGTCGCGGCCTCACGCCCCGACGCGGGCGGACGCGAGCTCGGCATCGGCGCCCTGATGCTCCTGCACGCGCAAGACCTCGCCGCGGGTGGCGACCCGATCGCGGTCGCGCGCTTCGTCGACAACATCAACGTGATGCGCAGCCTCGCCTGGCAGCTCGGCTTCGGCGTCGCGGGCTGAGCCACTCGACGTAGGCGGAGGCTCCCTCCGCCGTCGAGCGCGACCCACTCCGCGCAGGCGCCGCGCGCTCAAACGAGCGGCGCCCAGCGGAGCGCGTCGTGCGCCAGCTGCGCGCGCAGCCCGGCGAGAAACGCAGCCACGATCGGGCTCCGCGAGGGGCCCGACGGCGTCAGCGCGTAGAGCGTCACCCGCTTCCAGGTCCAGCCCGGACCGAGCACGACGAGCCGCCCCTCGTGCACGTGCTCACGCAGCGCGTGCTCAGGCATCACGCCGAGCCCCGCGCCGCTGAGCAGCAGGCTGACCACCGTCGTCCCCGCGTTGGCCTCCGCGCGGATCGTCGGCGTGAGTTCGTCGGTCGCGCCACCCGGACCGAGAAAGCGCATCGACGCGCCCGACAGCAGCGAGTGTCGAACCCACGGCGCGCCGGCAAGCTCCCGCGGGCGCGTCACGCGTCGGTAGGCGACCGCCAGCGCGGGGGACGCGACGATCGGCTCGGCCAGCACCGCGAGCTTGCGCGCGACGAACGACGTCGCCTTCGGCGCACCGAGGCGCAGCGCGAGATCCACCCGGTCCTCGAGCAGGTCGCGCGACACATCGCTCGCGAGGATCTCGACGCGCACCTTCGGGTACGCGCCGACGAAGCGCGCGACCGTCGGCGCGACGAGGAGCGAGGCGAGGTCGATCGTCGTCGAGACGCGCAGCACGCCCGAGGGCTCGCTCTGCCGAGTGTCGAGGCTACGCGATAGCTGCGCGAGCGCGTCGCTCACGCGCGTCGCCGCCTCGAGGACCTCCGCGCCGGCGTCGGTGATGCGCATCCGCCGAGTCGTGCGCTCGAGCAACCGCGCCCCGCAGCGCTCCTCGAGCAGGCCGACGCGGGCGCTGATCACGCTCTTCGAGAGCTTCAGCTCCCGCGCGGCCGCAGAGAACGAGCCGTGCCGCACGACCACGGCGAACACGGCGAGGAGCGGCCCATCGGTGGCGGTGACCATTGTCCGACGCTACCGAACAGTCCTTCCGAAAACAACCGATTGTTCTCTCTGAACCCAACGCCCATGAATCGATGGTCCTGGCCGCCCGACTTCCGCGGCACCTGCCCAACCCGTTCCCTTCCCGCCTCGCTGTCCCCCCTACCCCCACGGAGCCTCCATGACCCGAGACCAAGCCCGCGCCCTGATCGCCCCCTTCTACGACGCCCTCAACAACCCCGCGTCGAAGGACGTGCGCGCGCTGATCGAAGGCCTCGCGAGCCCCGACTGGCGCTCGTTCTCCGGCGAGACGGTCAGCAAGGGGCGCGACGAGTTCATCCAGCAGGTGATGGGCTTCGGCAAGCTGCTCCCCGACCTCGCGTGGGACATCAAGACGGTGTTCGCGGACGGCGACACCATCATCGTCCGGAGCGAGGCGAGCGGCACTCCCGCCGCAGACTTCATGGGCATCCCGCACGCGGGCAAGCGCTTCGCCATCATGGCCATCGACGTGCACACCGTGGGGGACGGCAAGCTCCTCCGCGCGCACCACGTCGAAGACTGGGCGAGCGCCCTCCGACAGCTCAAGGGCTGAGCGCCGTCGGACGCGCGGCGCTCGCGCACCCGGCCGCGCTCCTCGCTCAGGCTCCTCGGCCGCGCTCCTTGTTCGGACGCGGCGAGGGGGCCATCCTACGCGGCCTTCACGCGGGCGCTCTCTTGCTCGCGGATGTGCCGAAAGAGCAGGACACAGCCCGATGAGCGAGCGAGTACGCATCACGCGCGAGGGGAGCCTGGCCACTCTGACGCTCACGCGCGCAGACAAGCACAACGGGATGGACTTCCCGATGCTGCGCGAGGTCGTCGCGGCGCAGGACGAGCTGCGCAAGATGCGGGACGTCCGCACGATCCTGCTGCGCGGCGAAGGCCCGTCGTTCTGCGCGGGGCTCGACTTCAAGTCGGTGTTGGCCAAGCCCGTCGTCGCGGCGGCGATGGCGACGCAGCTCTTTTGGCCCGTGCGCAACACGTTTCAGCGCTGGAGCGTCGGCTTCCGCGACCTCGGCGCGTGCGTCATCGCGGTCGTGCACGGCAACTGCTTCGGCGCGGGGCTGCAGCTCGCGCTCGGCGCGGACCTGCGCATCGCGACGCCCGACGCGCGCCTGTCGGTGATGGAGGCCAAGTGGGGGCTCGTCCCCGACATGGGCGGCGCGGCGCTGATGCGCGACCTCTTGCCGCTCGACGTCGCGAAGGAGCTCACCTTCACGGGGCGCGTGCTCAGCGGCACCGACGCGCACGCCCTCGGGCTCGTCACGCACGTCAGCGCGGACCCGCTCGCGCACGCGCTCTCGATCGCGAAGGAGATCGAGACGCGCTCGCCCGACGCGATCGCCGCGGGCAAGGCGCTCTTGCAGGAGGCCTACGATGGCACTCATCGCGAGGCGCTCTCGGCCGAGCGACACTGGCAACGGCGCCTGATGGGCTCTCCGAATCAGCGCATCGCGATGGCCAAGAACCGCGGGGAGGACGATCGCGCGTTCGCCCCGCGCAAGTATGGAGTCTGAGATGACTGCCTTTCCGCATCTGTTTTCGCCGCTCGACCTCGGGTTCACGCAGCTGAAGAACCGCCTGATGATGGGCTCGATGCACACCGGGCTCGAGGATCGAGCGCGGGACTTCGGCAAGCTCGCCGCGTACTTCGCGGAGCGCGCGCGCGGGGGCACGGGCTTGCTCGTCACGGGCGGCATCAACCCCAATTGGGAGGGCTGGTTCTACCCCTTCGCCAGCAAGCTGACGGCGCGGCGCGAGGTCGCGCGACACGCGCTCGTGACGGACGCCGTACATCGCGAGGGCGGCAAGATCTGCATGCAGATCCTGCACGCGGGGCGCTACAGCTATCACCCGCTCTCGGTGTCGGCGAGCCGCAAGAAGGCGCCGATCAACCCGTTCACCCCGCGCGCGCTCAGCGAGCGCGGCGTGCGCCGACAGATCGACGCCTTCATCCGCACTGCCGTGCTCGCCAAAGAGGCGGGCTACGACGGCGTCGAGATCATGGGGAGTGAGGGCTACCTCATCAACCAGTTCACGGCCCCTCGGGCCAACCAGCGCACGGATCAGTGGGGCGGCAGCGTAGAGAATCGCGTGCGCTTGCCCGTCGAGATCATTCGAGGCGTGCGGCGCGCCGTCGGGCGCGACTTCATCGTGATGTATCGACTCTCGCTGATCGACCTCGTCGATGGCGGCAATACCTGGGACGAGGTCGTCTTTCAGGGGAAGGCCGTCGAGGACGCGGGCGTGGACCTGATCGGCACCGGCGTCGGCTGGCACGAGGCGCGCGTGCCCACGATCGTCACCTCTGTGCCGCGCGCGGCGTTCGCCTTCGTCACCGAGCGCTTCCGCAAGGAAGTGAAGGTCCCCGTCATCGCGTCCAATCGCATCAATCGCCCCGAGGTCGCCGAGGAGCTGCTCGCGCGAGGCGCGTGTGACCTCGTGTCGATGGCGCGCCCATTGCTCGCCGATCCGGCGCTGGCGAACAAGGCGCGCGAGGGGCGCGTCGACGAGATCAACACCTGCATCGCGTGCAATCAGGCGTGCCTCGATCACACCTTCAAGAAGCAGCGCGCCACTTGCCTCGTCAACCCTCGCGCCTGCTACGAGACTGAGCTGGTGTCGCTCCCGACGACCCGCAAGAAGGTCATCGCCGTCGTCGGCGCGGGGCCTGCGGGGCTCGCCTTCGCGGTCGAAGCCCGCCGACGTGGGCACGAAGTGACGCTGTTCGAGCAGAGCGCGGAGCTTGGCGGACAGTTCAATCTCGCCAAGCGAATCCCCGGGAAAGAGGAGTTCGACGAGACCGTCCGCTACTTCACGCGTCAGGTCGCGCTCGCGGGCGTGAAGGTGCGCCTCGGAGAGACTGCGACGGCGCAGAGGCTGCTCGACGGGCACTACGACGAGGTCGTCCTCGCGACGGGCGTCGTGCCGCGCAAGGTGGGTTTTGCGGGCGCGGATCATCGGAAGGTCGTGTCCTACGTCGACGTCGTCAGCGGACGCGTGACGGTCGGCGCGCGGGCGGCGGTGGTCGGCGCCGGAGGCATCGGCTTCGACGTCGCAGAGCTCCTGACGAGCGAGGGAGTGTCGCCGACGCTCTCGCCGCAAGCTTGGTATCGCGAGTGGGGCGTGGACACCACCGTGGCGACGCGCGGCGGAGTCGAGGGCGTGAAGCGCGAGCCTCGCCCATCACCGCGCGAGGTCTACCTGCTGCAGCGCAAGGACGAGCCGCTCGGGCTGCACCTCGGCAAGACCACAGGCTGGGTGCATCGCGCGGCGCTCAAGCAGAAGGGCGTCACGATGCTCTCGGGCGTCAGCTACGAGAAGGTGGACGACGCGGGCCTGCATGTCCGCGTCAAGGGCGAGGCCCGCGTGCTCGACGTCGAGCACGTCGTCATCTGCGCGGGGCAAGAGCCGCTGCGCGCGCTCGAGGCGCCGCTCCGCGAGGCGGGCGTCAGCGTGCACCGCATCGGCGGCGCGGACGTCGCGCAGGAGCTCGACGCCAAGCGCGCCATTCGCCAAGCAACGGAGCTGGCCCTGCGGCTCTGAGCGCGCGCGCGCTCCGCCTCGCAGCTCAACCGCCGCAGCAGGCCTTCCCGCGGGGCTTCACGGCCTCGATCGTGGCGGACGCGACGTAGTTCTCCACGCCCGAGCCGGGGAGCCAATCCCGGATGAACTCGCGGCTCTCTTCCTTCACCGAGACTCGCACGCTCTCGAAGCCCGCGACGCGCAGCAGAGCGAGGAGCGTGTCGACGCTCGCCGCGCCCGCGACACACCCGGTCAGCGCGGCGACGTCGTTCGCGAGCGCCTCCGGGAGCACCCCGGTCATCACGACGTCGGAGATGGCGAGTCTGCCGCCGGGCTTGAGGACCCGGAAGGCGTCGCGAAAGACAGCGCCTTTGTCCGGACTCAGGTTGATCACGCAGTTGGAGAGAATGACATCCACGGTGCCATCCGCGACCGGAAGATGCTCGATCTCGCCGAGTCGAAACTCGACGTTCGTCGCCGCGAGCTGCTGAGCGTTCGCGCGGGCCTTCGCGACCATATCGGCGGTCATGTCGACGCCGATTACGCGCCCGGTCGGCCCAACCTGCTTGGCCGCGAGGAAGCAGTCGAACCCGCCACCGGCGCCGAGGTCGAGGACGGTCTCACCCGGCACGAGCGCGGCGAGCGCCTGCGGGTTGCCGCAGCCGAGGCCCATGTTCGCCCCCTCGGGCACCGCCGCGAGTTCCTCGGCGGAGTAACCGAGCGCGAGGCTCGCGTCCGCACGCGGGCCGCAACACCCCGGCGCGCTCGCCGCCTCGGACGTCGCGCGCGCGACACTCCCGTACTGCTCCCGCACGGCGGCGCGAACGGCGTCCTTCGTCTGTTCGCTGAGCACGGGCGATTCGGCTGCCGAGCGCGGAGCGTCGGTGTCGGCGCTCGGGTCGCACGCGCCGCCGGAGCAGCATGGGTTTGGAGCGATACCGCGGGGGAGCACTGGCATCGAAATATTCCTCTTGATTCGGGGCGCCGGAGCGCCGCGCGCTGGCGGCACGCAGCCTACGGCGGGGCCCCGAGGATAGCCCGGAACTCGCTGGGTCGGCAGGGGTTCCATCCCAGCCACAAAACTGCGGAAGTTGGTCGGCAAAGTCGCGGTGAGGAACTGAGAACTCTTGACGTGAATCGCGAGAGCAAGCACACCATTCCAACTATTCCGAGTTTGGTGTCCGCACCCATGTTCGTCTCTTGCGTACGCACGGGGGGTTCGATATGAACAGCAAAATATTCCGATCCAAGAAGTCAGGTTTCACCCTCATCGAGTTGATGATCGTCGTGGCGATCATTGGCATTCTCGCCGCCATCGCCATCCCGGCGTTCATCGGCTACGTCAAGAGCGCGAAGACCTCGGAGGCGACTGGAAACCTGAACGCCATCTTCAAGCGCGCGGTCAGCTACTACAACGTCGAGCGCGCCAGCCAGGGGCTGACGGCCGCGATCCAGGGCAGTTGCGTGGTCGGCAACACCAGCCGTCTCCCCGCGACGCCGGGCGCGACGAAGACGCAGGAGGACTTCACGACAGATGTGAACTTCAACGCGCTCGGGTTCGCGATCGCCGACTTCATCTACTACGGATACGGCATCTCGGACGCGACCGCGGACTGTGGCAACACCGCTGGTGCCACGCTCTACACCTTCTTCGCGAACGGCGACCTCGATGGAGACAGTACGTTCTCCACGTTCGAGCTTGCCGTCGGCAGCAGCGTCGGCAACGAGCTGTACCACTCGCGCGGCTTCTTCATCGTCGACGAGATCGAGTGAGCCTGAGCCGCGCACTCGCGCGGCGTACGACTCGGGGCGCGCAGGCGTCGTTCGAACGTGAGCCCTCGGCGCCAACCGCGCCGGGGGCTTCGTCGTCTTCGCTAGGCTTCGCCGTCGGGGATCACCGCGGTGACCTCGATCTCGACCTTGGCGCGCTCCTCCATCAGAGCGACGACCTGCACCGCTGACATCGCTGCGTTGAAGCTACCGATCACCTCGCGGAACGCCGTGCCGACCTCGCGCCCCGCGGCGAGATATTCGCGCTTGTCCGTGACGTACCAAGTCATTCGGACGATGTGCTCGGGCTTGGCGCCCGCTTCGCGCAGCACGGCGACGACGTTGAGCAGCGCCTGGCGTGCCTGCCCGGCGAAGTCCTCCGCGGGGAAGTTCCCGGCTTCGTCCCAGCCGATCATCCCCGCGACGAACACCAGCTGTCCGCGCGTGATCACGCCGTTGGAATAGCCGCGCGGACGCGGCCAAGTCGGTGGCTGCAAGACTCTCATCGGGTGCCTCCGTCCGCGCGCAGCTTGAAGCGCTGCAGCTTGCCAGTCTGAGTGCGCGGCAGCGCGCTCACGAAGTCGATGGCGCGCGGATACTTGTAGGGAGCGATCGTCCGCTTCACGAAGTCCTGCAGCTCCTTGACCATCGCCTCGCTCTCCTCCTGCCCGGGGCGAAGCGCGACGAAGGCCCGCACGATCTGCCCGCGCTCCGCGTGCGGGCTGCCGATGACGGCGCACTCCGCGACGGCGGGATGCAGCATCAGCGCCTCCTCCACCTCCGGCCCGGCGATGTTGTAGCCAGCGGAGATGATCATGTCGTCGGTGCGCGCCTGATAGAAGAAGTAACCGTCAGCGTCCATCAGGTACGTGTCGCCGGTGTAGTTCCAGCCCCCGCGCACATAGGCCCGTTGGCGCTCGTCGGCGAGATAGCGACAGCCCGTCGGGCCGCGCACTGCCAGCCTGCCCACCGTCCCCGGCGGAACCACGTGGCCGTCGTCGTCGACGACCCGGGCCTCATAGCCTGGCGCCGGCTTACCTGTGGCCCCGGGACGTGCCTCGGACTCGTCGGCGGAGATGAAGATGTGCAGCATTTCCGTCGCGCCGATGCCATCGATCAGCTCGATGCCCGTCGCCTCACGCCAGAGGCTGCGGGTCGAGATCGGCAGGGCCTCCCCTGCGGAGACGCAGCGTCTCAGCGCGGACCGGCGCAGCTCCGCGCCACGCGCTGCGAGCGTCCGATAGGAGGTCGGCGCGGTGAACAGCACAGTCGCGCCGAACTCCAGAATCCCCTCCAAAAGCTGCACTGGACCGGCCCGCTCGAGCAGCACCGTCGACGCGCCAATCGCCATCGGGAACAGCACCAATCCGCCCAAGCCGAAGGTGAACGCCAGTGGCGGACTGCCGATGAACACATCGTCTTCGGTCGCCCTCAGCGTGTGCCGGGCCCAGCACGCACAGACGGCCATCACGTCTCGATGAAAGTGCATCGTCGCCTTGGGGACCCCTGTGGTGCCCGACGTGAACGCGATCAGGCAGGTGTCGTCCGCGGCGGTGTCGGCGTTCTCGAACTGCGGGGATTGACGCGACATCAGCGTCTCGAGACTGTCGGGGCCTCGATAATCGAAGTGCAGAATCCGTCGCAGTCGAGGGCACTGCAACGCCGCGCTGTGAAGCTCCTCGGCGAGCGAAGCGTGGCAGAGCGCGTGATGAACCTGCGCCTTGTCGATGACGGCTTTGAGCTCCTTGGCGCGGAGCAGCGGCATCGTCGCGACGGCGATGGCGCCAGCCTTGATGACGGCGAACCAGACAGCCACCATCATGGGAGTGTTCGGCGCGTGGAGCAGCACTCGATTGCCGGGCACGACGCCGAGGTCGTGCACGAGCACGTTGGCGATTCGGTTCGCCTTTTCCTGGAGGTCTGCGTAGGTCCAGTGAACGCCAGGAGCGCGCAAACACAGCCGCTCGCCACGCCCTTCGACGACGTGTCGATCGAGCAGTTCGCCGGCGCAATTCAGCTGTTCGGGGAACTGAAGCCCGGGCAGCTCGAGCAGGAAGACCGGCAGCTCCTCGGCCGGTGGCAGGTTGTCGCGAGCGAAGGTGTCGACGTGAGCGCTGGGCATGATGTTCCTCAGTCGGAGCAGGATGGGCTCAGCCCTCGGCGGGCCTGGGAAACGCGCGCAGCACCTCGCGCGCGATGATCAATTGCTGCACTTCGGTCGCGCCCTCGTAGATGCGGAGGGCGCGAATCTCCCGATACAAGCGCTCGACCGGGTGCCCGCTGACGACGCCGAGGCCGCCCCAAAGTTGCACGGCGGCGTCGATGACCTGCTGCGCGCCCTCGGTCGCGCTCAGCTTGGCCATCGCCGCCTCCCGAGTCACCGTCCGCCCCTGATCGCGCAGCCAGGCCGCGCGATAGGTCAGCAGCGCGCTGCTGTCGATGGTGGTCGCCATCTGCGCGAGCTTCGCCTGCGTCAGCTGAAAGTCGGCGAGCGTCTGCCGGAACATCTTGCGGGTCGTCGCCCGCAGGAGCGCCTCGTCGAGCGCGCGCCGGGCAAAGCCGAGCGCCGCCGCCGCCACCGACGTCCGGAAGACATCGAGCGTGCGCATCGCGATCTTGAAGCCCTCACCCGCCGCGCCCACGCGCTGCGTCAGCGGGATACGGCACCCCGTGAAGCGCAGCGTCGCGAGGGGGTGCGGCGCGATGACCTCGATGCGCTCCGCGATCTCGAGGCCGACCGAGTCGGCGTCGACGATGAACGCGCTGATACCACGCGCGCCGGGGGCCTCCCCGGTGCGGGCGAAGACGACATAGAAGTCGGCGATTCCGCCGTTCGAGATCCACGTCTTGGTCCCGTCGAGGACCGCGTGCGCGCCGTCGATTCGGGCGCTGCACTCCATCGCGCCGACATCGGAGCCCGCGTTCGGCTCGCTGAGCGCGAACGCGGCGATGGCGTCGCCGTCCGAGACCCTGCGCAGATAGCGCTCCTTCTGCTCGGTCGAGCCCGCGAGGCTGATCGCACCGGAGCCGAGGCCCTGCATCGCGAAGGCGAAGTCCGCGAGGCCACTGTGCCGCGCCAGCGTCTCGCGGATCAGGCAGATGGCGCGGGTGTCGATGACGTCCGACGCTCCGCCGTGCGCGACTCCCGCGACGGCGTGACGGAGCCACCCCGCGGCGCCGAGCGCGCGCACCAAGCCGCGACACTCGGCGTCGACGTCGTGCCCGTGCGCCTGAGAGACGTGCTCCGTGGCCCAGGCGTCGACGCGCCGCGCGAGCGCGCCGTGTTCAGGCGAGAAGAACGGCCAATCGAGGTACTCGCTGTCGCTCATCTCGGCTCCCTCAATCCCCTCGAAACACAGGTCGCTGCTTGGCGACGAAGGCCTCATAGGCCCTCTTGTAGTCGCTCGTCAGCATGCAGAGCGCCTGCGCTTGAGCCTCGGCCTCGAGCGCCTGGTCGACCGACATCGACCACTCCTGATGGAGCATCGTCTTGGTCATGCCGTTGGCGAACGTCGGGCCCGCCGCGAGGTCACGCGCGAGCGCGGCGGCGTCGGCAGCGAGCTGCTCGGGCGCGCAGAGTCGATTGAAGAAGCCGCTCCGCTCGGCCTCTTCGCCGCCGATCGCTCGGCCCGTGAAGAGCCACTCGCTCGCGCGCCCCTGCCCGATGATGCGGGGCAGAATCGCGCACGCGCCCATATCGCAGCCCGCGAGACCGACGCGATTGAACAGGAAGGCGGTCTTGCTGCGCGCGGTGCCGAGGCGCAGATCGGACGCCATCGAGAGGATGGCGCCTGCGCCCGCGCAGACGCCGTCGACCGCCGCGATCAGGGGTTGTGGGCAAGCGCGCATGGCCTTGACGAGGTCCCCCGTCATGCGCGTGAACATCAGGAGTTCCGGGGCCCGGAGCGCGATCAGCGGACCGATGATCTCGTGCACGTCGCCACCAGAGCAGAAGTTGTCTCCCGCGCCCGCGAGCACCACGGCGTGCACGTCCTCGGCGTATTTCAGCTGAACGAACAGGTCTCGAAGCTCCACGTACGAGTCGAAGGTCAGCGGGTTCTTCCGCTCGGGGCGATTGAGCGTGATGGTCGCCACGCCGTCGACGCAGCGCCATTGGAAGTGCCGAGCGTCGTAGTCGGCCAGGCGCTTGCGGTTGCCAGCCTCGAGCGCGGGAGCGAGTGCGGGCCGTTCGGAGCTCGTCATTTGCCGTCCTTCGTGGGGTGTTCTTGCCGACGGACCAGCTGCACACGGAGCGCGCCGAGCTGGTCGTAGAGGTGCTGCACGGTCGTCGAATCGAGCCCGGAGAAGAGCTCGAGAATCCAGCCTTCGTGCTCTTGGGCCATCGTCTCGAAGGTGCGGCGCCCCTTGGGCGTCAGCGCGACGATCCACGCCCGACGGTCCGCGGGGCTGTTCCTGCGCGACACTAGCCCTTCCCGCTCGAGCTCCGCGGTCACGCCCGTGACGTTGCCGCCCGTCACCATCAGATAGCGCGACAGCTCGCTCATCTTGAGTCCGTCGGGCTGCCGGTAGAGCTGAGCCATGTAGTCGAAGCGCGGCAGCGAGATGTCGAAACGCGCGCGGAGCCTTCGGCGAATCTCGTCCTCGACCTGCGTGGTGCACGCGAGCATCCGCAGCCAGAGCTTGAGCGCCGCGTGATCACCGCGGACGGCGCGCGCCTCGTGGCCGAGCTCGTCCGACGCGTTCAATAGGGTCCGGCTCGGATCCGCCTTCATCGCTCAGGACTCCGACGCGCGCGTCGGCGGCAGCGCCGCGAGCGCGGCTTGGGCCTTCTCGCGCAGGAAGTTTGCTTCGAGTTGAGGCTTCGCCGAGAGATACGGCTTCGGCCAAGCGAGGGCCGTATAGCCAATCTTCGCCGCCTCGGTCAGCGTCCAAGCGGGATTGGCCAGGTGCGGGCGGGCGATGGCGCAGAGGTCCGCGCGCCCCGCGGAGATGATGCTGTTGACGTGATCCGCCTCGCTGATGGCGCCGACGGCGATGGTCGCGATGCCCGCCTCCTGCCGGATTCGGTCGGCAAACGGCGTCTGAAACATCCGCCCGTAGACGGGCTTCTCGCGCTTGCTCACTTGGCCCGAGGAGCAGTCGATCAGGTCGGCGCCGGCCGCCTTGAAGGCGCGCGCGAGGTCGACGGCGTCATCCGGCGTGAGGCCGCCCGGCACCCAATCGTGCGCGGAGATGCGGACCGAGATCGGGCGCTCCGCCGGCCATACGGCGCGCACGGCGGCGAAGACCTCGAGCG
>CAIUAC010000334.1 GCA_903896985.1 uncultured Sandaracinus sp. | reverse complement strand
CCGGGACGCGCGCGTTCTCTGTGACGAAGCGGATCAGCGACTCACCGCCGCGCGGGATCGCGAGGTCGACGACGCCGACTTGGCGGAGCAGCGCGAGCGTCGCCTCACGCGCGGTCGTCGGCAAGAGCGCGACCGCGTCCTTCGGCGCGCCCTCGGCCGCGAGCGCCTCGGCGAACACAGTGGCGATCGCGTGGTTCGAGCGCACGGCCTCCGAGCCGCCGCGCAGGATGCACGCGTTGCCGCTCTTGAGGCACAGCGCCGCCGCGTCGCTCGTGACGTTCGGGCGGGCCTCGTAGACGATCGCGATGAGGCCGAGCGGCACGCGCATCCGCCCGACGGTCAGCCCGTTCGGCAAGCGGCGCTGCTCGCTGACCTCGCCCACCGGATCCGGCAGCCCGACGATGTGCTCGATCGCGCTCGCCATGCCCTCGACGCGCGCGCGGTCGAGGCGCAGACGATCGAGCATCGCGGGCGACAGCCCACGCTCCCGCGCCACGGCGCAGTCTTCGGCGTTCGCCGCGAGGATCTCCTCGAGATGCGCCCCGCGGAGCCCGGCGGCCGCGCGACGCAGCACGGCGTCCTTCTTCAGCGACGAGAGCTGCGCGACGACGCGCGACGCTGCCTTCGCGCGACGCGCGAGCTCCTCCACGAGGCGCGCGACTTCCTGCATCGCCTGCACGTCCTCGCTCATCCCCTTCACCGGCTCAGCCACTGCGGCGACGTTGGCACCATCGCGATCGCGACGCAACGAGGTGCGCGCGCGCCGCGGAGGCTCGTCAAACCACGACCAGATCGTCCGCGTGCACGATCTCGTCGGAGCCCGGTCGCCCGAGGCGCGCCTCGATCTCGCGGGTCTGCGCGCCCGCGAGCCGCGAGACGTCCCGCGTGTCGTAGCGCGCCAGCCCCCGCGCGACCTCGAGCCCCTCGGGCCCCACGATCGACACGGGATCGCCCGCCTCGAAGTCGCCACGCACGCCGACGACGCCGCGCGGCAGCAGGCTCTTGTTGCCCCCCGCGACGGCCTTCGCCGCGCCCGCGTCGACGAGCACCGCGCCGCGCGGCTTGAGCGTGAAGCCGATCCAGTGCTTGCGGCTCGCCATCGCCGTGCCCTGCGGCAGGAACAGGGTGCCGACGTCCTCGCCGCGCACGATGCGATCGAGGATCTCCGGGTCGCGCGCGTCCGCGACGACGACCGGCACACCGCGCTTGGTCGCCGCGCGCGCTGACGCGAGCTTGCTCGCCATCCCGCCCGTGCCGACGTCGCTCGTCGAGGCGCGCACGAGCGACGCCGCATCCGCGACGTCCGCCACGACGGGCACGCGCACGCCGTTCGCATCGAGCAAGCCCTCGACGTCGGTCAACAGCACGAGCAGCTCCGCGCCGACGAGCGTCGCGACCATGCCGGCGAGCTGATCGTTGTCGCCGAACTTGATCTCCTCGACGGAGACCGTGTCGTTCTCGTTGATGATCGGCACCGCGCCGAGCCCGACGAGCGTCTCGAGCGCGGCGCGCGCGTTCAAGTAGCGGTCGCGGTCCGCGAGGTCGGTGTGCGTGAGCAGCACCTGCGCGACGGGCAGCGCGTGCGGCGCGAACGCGTCCTCGTAGGCGCGCATCAGCTGCGACTGCCCCGCCGCGGCGCTCGCCTGCAAGAGCGCGATCGTCTGCGGGCGCGTCTTCATGCCGAGCCGCTCGAAGCCGAGCGCGATCGCCCCCGACGACACGAGCACGACGCTCTGCCCGCGAGCGCGCGCGCGGGCGACCTGCGCGGCGACCTGCACGAAGCGTCCGCTCCCGGGCGTCTCCCCTCGCGCGATCGACTTGCGCCGAAATGGACTGGCTGGGCCTGCCGATACTGGCGCAGCAAACTGCGCTGACCCTGCTGGCCCTGCTGCTGGTACCGCTCATTGCCTACACCCTGTACCGAACCCCGGTCGGCCTGGCGGCGCGCATGGTGGGCGAAAATCCGCAGGCGGCTGAGGGCCAAGGCGTGTCGGTGGCGGCCGTGCGCACCGGTGCCATAGTGGCGGGCTCGGCATTGATGGGCGT
>CAIUAC010000333.1 GCA_903896985.1 uncultured Sandaracinus sp. | reverse complement strand
CGTACGCTGCGTCCATGAAGGCACGCCGCGCTCTGCTCGCCTCAGCCGTCCTGCTCAGCCTCCATGCGACGGCGGTGCTCGCGAGCGCGACGCTGGGCGGCTGTGGCGACGACGACGCGCGCGTGACCGACGCGGGCGCCCCTACGCTCGACGCAGGTCCTGACGCGGGACCGCTGCGCACGCTGCCTGGGCGCGGGTCGCTCGTGCTCGCACCGCGGGCGGACGGGCGCCTCGACGTGCTCGACTCCTCGGGCACGACCTATGTGCTCGGCGCAGCGGCGGAGGCGCTCGTGCGCGACGCGGCGGGCGAGCGCAGCGTCTCGACGGCGGACTGCGCGACGGCGACGTGGGGCGCGGCGAGCAGCGACCCGCGCGTGCCGCCGTCGTTCGGCGTCGGTGAGGGCGCGACGCTGCGCTGCGAGACGCACGGCGTGCGCCTCGACTGGCGCGTACTTCGGGCGGAGCGCGGCGGCGCGCTCGTCTTGCTCGACGTGACGAACGTGTCCGACGCGCCGCTCACCGTGCTGCGCACGACGCCGCTCGCCGTCGACTCGGCGGACGGCGGCGGGCTCTTCGTCGGCGTCGACCCCGCGCGGCACAGGCTGCTCGACAACGGCGCGGACGTGCTCCGCGACAGCGAAGCGCACGTCGTGCGCCTCGACGCGCGCCGCACCGTGCTCGTGAGCGCGCTGCCGATCGCGCCGCGCGGCAACGTCATCGCGAACTCGTCGCACGCGATCGCCTCGCTCGACGGCGAGCGCACGTGGATCGCGGGCTTCCTCGAGAGCGAGCACGCCTTCCCCACGATCGGCACGACGTACAGCGCCGCGCGCGCGTCCATCGATCCGCTCGGCGGGCGCACGGGGCTCACCGACCTGCACGCCGACGCGCTCCTGCTCTTTCGCGGCAAGGCGCTCGCGCCGGGCGCGTCGCTGCCGTCCGAGGCGCTCTACGTCGACCCGCTCGCCGCCGACCTGTGGAACGGGCTCGAGGGCTTCGGCGACGCCGTCGCGGCGTGGCACTCGCTCTCGCTGTGGACGCACCGCGCCGACCCGCGCCGCGTGCCCGTGATCTGGAACTCGTGGAGCGGCGGCGGCGGCACGGGCGGGCTCGGGCAGGCGATCGACGAGACGAGCATGGGAGAGTGCCTCGACGTCGCCGCGGGCGAGCTGCGGCCGTTCGGGTTCGACACCTTCCCGCTCGACGACGGCTATCAGACGGCCGCCGGAGACTGGGAGGGCGCGCCCTCGCGCTTCCCCGCGGGCATGGCGGCGTTCAACGCGCGGGTCGCCGCGGCGGGGATGGCGCCGGGCGAGTGGATCAAGCTCTTCGTGGTCGAGCGCAGCAGCGCGCTCGCCGCCGCGCACCCGTCGTGGCTCCTCGACGACGCCGATCGCGCGATCAATCTCATCACTCCAGGCGACTCGCAGACGCTCCTCGATCTCTCGAATCCGGAGGTGCTCGCGTGGCTTCGCCAGATGATGACGCGCTATCGCGACGACCTCGGCGCGCGCTTTCTCAAGCTCGACTTCTCCTATCTCGCGTTCCCCTATATGCCGCGCGCGAATCCCACGCTCACGTCGATCGAGGCCTATGTCGGCGGGCTCCGCGCCGTGCGCGAGGGACTCGGCCCAGACGTGTTTCAGATGGGCATTGGGCTCTTGCCGCTGAGCTTCGGGATCGCCGACTCGTTCCGCACGACCTACGACAACGGCCCCACCTGGCAGGAGGCTGAGCCCACCGCGCTCATCGGCGCGTCGGGCACGTTTCAAGGCACCGTCCGCACCGCCGCGCGGCGCTGGTGGCTCGGTGGTCGTGTGTACGTGAGCCACCATGATTCTCTGCACTTTCGCAACGCGATCACCGACGACGAGGCGCGCACGCTCGCGTCGTTCATGGCCCTCTCGGGCAGCCTGATCGACGTCGGCGAGGACCTCCGCACGCTGAGCGACACCGACCTCGACACGCTCCGACAGGTGATGCCCGTCGCGGGGGACGGCACCGCCGCGCGCCCGCTCGACGTGCTCACGCGCGAGTATCCAGAGGTGTACCTGGCTCACGTGGACTCCCACGCGGAGGGCGACTCGTACGGAGCGGCGTGGACGCTGCTCGGCCTCCTGCACTGGGGACGCAACTACGACCTCACGACCACGCCCGTTCGCGAGCTCCCCGACGCGCCGCGCGAGCTCTCCGTCGACTGCGGCACGCTCGGCCTGCCGCCTGGCGATTACCTCGCTTACGAGCACTGGTCCGGCGCCTTCCTCGGCGAGGTCTCGGTGCGCTTGCACGGCGCGCCGAGCACGGTGCTCACGCGCACGCTCGCGCCGCACCACGGTGAGGTGATCGCGCTCCGCCCGTATTGGGGGAACCCGCAGCTCCTCGGCACGAGCCGACACGTCAGCGGCGGCGCGACGGATCTGCGCGCGCAGCGCTGGGACGCGGCGACGCGCACGCTCGAACTCGCCTTCGACGTCGACGCGGCTCCCGCCGGCGCGCACGCGTTCCCGTACGACGTCGCCATCTATGTGCCTCCGGCGTTCACGCTCGCCGCGGGCGCGACTCCCCCGCTCGGCACGCTGACGCGCGAGGGCGACGTGCTCCACTGGCGCTTCACGCCCGTCGCGGCGGGGCGCCTCACGCTCCGCGTCGCGTTCGAGTGAGGTCGCCGCCGGCCCACGAGTCCGTGTGGTAGCGTCCCGCCCCCCGCAACCCCGGAGCTTGACGTGAGCGAACTTCCCCCGTGCCCGAAATGCAGCTCCGCCTTCACCTACGAGGACGGCGCGCTGCTGATCTGCCCGGAGTGCGCGCACGAGTGGTCGCCCGGCGCCGCCGCCGCGCCCGAGGCTGCCGAGGAAGCCGGCCTCGTCGTGCGCGACGCGAACGGCGCGCGACTCCAGGACGGCGACAGCGTCGTGCTGATCAAGGATCTCAAGGTGAAGGGCGCGACGGGCGCGCTGAAGATCGGCACGAAGGTCAAGAGCGTCCGCCTCGTCGACGGCGACCACAACCTCGACTGCCACATCGAGGGCTTCGGCGCGATGGCGCTGAAGTCGGAGTTCGTGAAGAAGGCCTGAGCGGCGCCGCGCGCTGCGGGCGCGAGCGGCGCTGTGCGTACACGCGCTCCCCGGCGCGGCGAGAGCCCACCTCGCTCACGGACGGCGTTGCGCCGTCGCGGCGATTCGTGCGACGAACAGCGCCATGAATCGCGCGCGCGCCTCGCTCCTCCTGCTCCTGTCTGTGCTGACTTCGTCGTGCGGCGCCGCGGCGCCGAGCGGCGCACCCGGGGTCGCCGAGGCCGTCGGCGCGCGCACCATCCCGGAGAGCGCCGTGACCGCACCTGTTCCGCCTACCGATCCCATGCTCGCGCTCGATCAAGCGGCGCGCGCAGGCGCCATCGCCGAGACGCTGCACGGCGTCGCGGTGATGGACCCGTATCGCTCCCTCGAGGACGACACGCCGGCGACGCAGGCGTGGATCGAGGCGCAGACGCAGCGCACCGAGTCGGCGCTGAGCGCGCTCGCGCGACCCGAGCGGCACGCGCGTCTCGCCGCGCTCCTCGCCGTCGGCACGATCACGCACGTGAGCGCGGCAGGGCGGCGCGTCTTCTACCAGAAGCGCGAGGCGGGCGAGGAGCAGCCTTCGCTCTACGTCGTCGAGGACCGCGGCGCCCACGACGCGGCGCTGCCCGCGCCGGTAGCGCGCAAATTGCTCGATCCGACGCACCTGCCTGGGCAAGACGCCGTCGCGAAGGCGACGCTCGACTGGTACTACCCGTCGCCGCGCGGGACGCTCGTCGCGCTCGGCATCTCGGTCAACGGCGACGAGCGCAGCACGCTCTACGTGCTCGACGTCGCGACGGGGGCGCTCCGCGCAGAGCGCATCGCGCGCACGAAGTGGAGCAACGTCGCGTGGCTGAACGACGAGCGCGGTTTTTACTACACGCGCTATCCGGCGCTCGGTGAGCCGGACTTCGACGCGACGCACGAAGACACCTATTTCCCGCGCGTCTTCTTCCACACGCTCGGCGCGGACTCCGCCGCCGATCCGCGTATTTTCTCGGGCACAGAGGGCACGGACTTCCCGACGCCGAGCGTCTCGGACGATGACCGCTGGCTCGTCGTGAACAACTTCCGCGGCTGGTCGAAGTCCGACGTGCACCTGCTCGATCGGCGCGCGCCGGCGCCGGCTGCGGGTGCGGCGCCTGTGCTGCGCACCATCCTCGCGGGGCGCGACGCGCTGACGAGCGGGCGCATCCATCGCGGCAAGCTCTACCTGTTCACGAACCTCGACGCGCCGAAGTACAAGCTCGTCGTCGCCGAGCACCTCGAGCGCGCGGACGATCCGACGACCTGGCGCGTGGTGCTCCCCGAGGGCGCTTCGGCCATCGAGAGCTACGAGCTCGTCGCCGATCGCCTGGTCGTGCAGAGCATCGACGACGTCCGGGCGCGCGTCCGCGTCTACGGGCTCGACGGGCGCGAGGAGCCCGAGGTCGCGCTGCCGACGCGCGGCTCGGTCGATGGGCTCGGCGCGGACACGACCTCTGCGCGCGTCGCCTACGTGTTCAGCTCGTACTTCGTGCCGCCGACGCTCTTCACCTACGACGTGCGCCGACACACGACGACGACGCTCGACCACGTGACGAGCGACTTCGACCCGAGCGCCTACGAGCTCACGCAGGAGCACGTCCCGTCGGCCGATGGCACGCCGATCAACGTGTATCTCGTGCACCGCCGCGGGCTCGTGCGCGACGGGCACAATCCCGTGCTCCTGACGGGCTATGGCGGCTTCAACGTGTCGCTCTATCCGGGCTTCACGCGCAACGCGCTCTATTTTCTCGAGCGGGGTGGCGTGTACGCGGTCGCCAACCTGCGCGGAGGCGCGGAGTTCGGCGAGGACTGGCACCGCGCGGGGAATCTCCTGCAAAAGAAGCACGTCTTCGAGGACTTCGAGGCGGTGATTCGCTGGCTGAGCACGAGCCAAGTCTCGAACCCCGCGCGCATCGCCATCACGGGCGGCTCGAACGGCGGCTTGCTGATGGGAGCGATGCTGACGCGCTGCCCGGACGCGTTCCGCGCTGCGGCGACGTACGTCGGACTCTACGACATGGTGCGGTATGACCGCTTCCCACCGGCGGAGCTCTGGGTGACCGAATACGGCAGCGCCGCTGACCCCGAGCAGCTGCGCTATCTGCTCTCGTATTCGCCATATCACAACGTGCGCGCGGGCACGGCGTATCCATCGGTCCTCGTCGAGACTGCCGATCACGACAGCCGCGTATTCTGGGGTCACTCGACGAAGTTCGCGGCGGCGCTGCAAGAGGCGACGAGCAGCGCGAATCCCATCTATTTCTACCGCGAACGCGAGGTCGGGCACGGCGCCGGCACGGGGCTCAGCGACCTCGTCAGGCGCTACGAGCGCATGTATGCGTTCATCGAGCACGAGCTCGGGATCGAGTGATTCCCTGAGTCGCTGAGTCGCTGAGTCGCTGAGCCTGTGAATCGCGGAGGCAGGGAGCGCGCGTGAGGACCCGAGCTCAGCGCGCGTCGCCGAAGGTCCGCGCGAAGCTCGGGTGTGCGGCCAGCGTCGCGAGCGCGTCGCCGAGCAGCTTCTTGCCGGGCTCCGACTTGTGCCAAGAGCTGAGCCCGCTCGGGTGCGGGAACGCGATCCAGTCGACGGGCGCGCCGAAGAACTCGACGTGCTGCAGCGGTCCGACGACCTCGTCGAGCTTGGCGAGCTTGCGCCCGGCGACGCGCTCGATCGCGAGCCGTCCGATCGCGAGCACGAGCTTTGGGCGCACGATGCGCACCTCTTCACGCATCCACGCGGCGCACTCGTCGATCTCTGCGCGGCTCGGCACGCGGTCCCCGCCGCCCTTGCTCGCCTTGCCCGGGAAGCAGCGGATGACGGCGGTCATGTAGACGCGCTCGCGGAACGTCGCCTCGCTCACGCCGATGGTGGCGAACCAGCGAAACAGCGTCTTGCCCGCCGTCCAAGCGAAGGGCTGCCCGATGGCGCCCTCGTGCACGCCGGGCGCCTGCCCGATGAAGAAGAGCTCGGTCGCGACGGCGCGCCCCGTCACGACGGGAGGGATGACGTTGGGGCAGCGCCGACACTCGACGAGCGCGGCGCGGTGCACCACGAGCGGATGATTCTTTTGCAGCGCGGGTCGCGGAGGGACGGCGGTCACGGGCCGAGTATGGCTCGCGTCGAGGCACGGCGAGCAGCCCGGCGGCAGCTTCTACGCACGGTCCCTCGTGTGTGCTATCTCTGCGCCGATTCGTACCCCCTCCGGGGAGGAACTCACCGGCGGCGGGGTCGATCGAAGGACCGCCATGTCGTTCAAGGGCACGCTGGACTCGCTGAGCGTGACCGACGTGATGCAGCTCGTCGCGATGGCGCACAAGAGCGGCTGCATGCACGTCCAGCATCCGTCGGGGGAGGCGAAGCGCGTCTACTTCGAGGAGGGCGCGATCATCACCGCGAGCTCGACTTCGGGGAAGGACCGTCTCGGCGAGATGCTGATCAAGATGGGGCTGTTGACGCGCGCGCAGCTCGAGGTGTCGCGCGCCGCCGAGCAGCTCACGGGGGTCAAGCAAGGCGCGGTGCTCGTCAACAAAGGGGTCGTGACCGAGGATCAGCTGAACCGCGCGCTCGCCCGGCAGATCAGCGAGATCTTCTTCAGCTTGATGATCTGGCACGAGGGCACCTTCGAGTTCTTCGAGGGCGAGTCGCCTGGCCCCGATGTGTTCCGCGTCAACAGCTCGGTCACCGCGCTGATCATCGACGGCACGCGACAGCTCGACGAGTGGTCGCTGATCGAGAAGGTGTTTCCCTCGCAGGACGTCGTCGTCGCGATGGCGTTCAAGCAGGGCGGCGGGGACGTGCACCTGCAGCCCGAGGAGTGGGAGCTGATCACGCTGATCGACGGCAAGCGCACCGTCCGCGAGATCTGCGCGCTCTCGCCGTCCACGAACTTCGAGGTCTGCAAGCGCCTGCTGACGCTCCATCACGCGGGGCTGCTCGCCGTGCGCGCGGACGCTCCGGAGGCGCCGGTCGCGCAGCCGATCGTCGGGCGCGTGGCCACGCCGGTGGCGCTCGTGCTCGTCGCGGAGGGCTTCGCGGCGCAGGTGCGCGAGCACTTCACGCGCATCGTCGGCCCGATCGCCGAGATCCTGCTCGCGGAGGTGGAGGAGAGCCTCGGCGTCGCGCTCGACGTGCTGCCGCTGGAGCGCATCGAGGAGCTGCTGACGCTGCTCTGCAACGAGGTCGACGTGCCCGCGAAGGCGGAGCACCTGCGCGACGTGCTCCGCGCGGCCGCCGAGAGCTAGCGACGGCCGCGGGGGAGCGGGCTCCGCGCGCTCAGGCGTCGACCGGCGGCGCGGCGGGCGCGGGCTTGGCAGCGGCGGACTTACGCGCGAGCCGCTCCATCGCCTTCGAGAGGCTGACGCGCAGGCGGTCGAGCGCCTCGCCGAGCGCGACGATCTCGGTGTCCTTCGTGGTCACCTTCACCTCGCTCGCGAGGTCGCCCATGCTGATGCGCTCGGCGCTCTCCTTGAGGCCGTTGAGCTCGCCGCTGACGGAGCGTGAGAGCTCCCAGCCCGCCCACGCCGAGAAGATCTGGCAGATCAGGACGGTGATGAAGAGCCCGAGGACCAGGCGAGAGATCCAGCCGGAGAGCACGCTGCTCTCGGCCGACACTGCCGTGAACGCGCGGGCCGTCATCAGGTGGCTGCCCGCCTCGAGCGCGGTCAGCGCTCGCCCGTACTCGGCCATCGCCGACGAACGCACGGCGGCGACGGGCTCTCCGGCGTCCACGCGCCCGACCGTCGCGCGCAGTTCGGTGACCGCGCGGTTCTGGGCGTCGGTCAGCTCGCGCAGTTGCTCCGCGCTCGCGGCGTCGCTCAGCCGGTCGAGCTTCGGCCGCACGGACGCGAGCGACGACGCCCAGCGCGCGCCGGCCTCGCGACGCTCGCTCGGCTCGCTCGCCGCCAGCCACTCGCTCTCGGCGCGCCGCACGCCCGCGAGGTCCGCCTCCAGCTGCCCTGCGCGTTGCGCGCGCTCGACGCCCTCGCCCGTCAGGCTCTGCGAGCCGCGCGCGATGTAGAGCAGCCCCCAGATGCCCATCCAGCCCGCCGTGCCCGTCAGGACGAAGATCACGGCCACCCACCATTGGAGCTTCTGCTTGATGCTGCGCGGTAGAATCATGACGTTCTCCTCGAGGGCGTAGCGCCGCAGCGGGTCGACCGGGGGCGGGCGCAGCGGCCAAGTCCGCCCCGTGCGTCCGCGCGCAAGCCCTGTCGCACACAGGCTGGCCGCACCCGCCGACGCGCTCTAGAGTCCGGCCCACACGATGGACCAAGACTTTGGCGTCAATCAGGCACTGGTCGAAGAGCTCTACCTCCGCTTCTGCGAGAACCCGGGCTCGGTGGACGAGTCGTGGCGCAGGTACTTCGAGGCGTTCTACGCCGAGCAGCTGCGCACGGCGGGCGGCACGCTGGTCGCTCCGATCTACGCCCCGGGCGTAGTGGGCGCCCCGGCGGAGCCCGCGCCGACGGCCCCCTCGCGCGGGGAGCCCGCGCCCGCGCAGGTCAGCCCCGGCGACACGCTCGTCGCGCTCCTGCCCGTCTCCGCAGAGAGCGTCCCCGGCTGGTCCGGCGCCGGGATGCTCGCGGTCGCCGCGCCCGCTGGGCTGCGCGACGCCGTCGCCTTGCAGAGCCGAGTGTCCGCGCTCGTCAACGCGTACCGCGTGCGCGGGCATCTGTTCGCGAAGATCGACCCGCTCGAGCTGCTCGAGCCGCCGCCCTTCGAGCTCGATCTCGCGAAGTTCGGGCTCGCCGACATCGACCCCGAGACGGTGTTCTCGACGGGCGATCTCGCGGGTCCCTCCGAGGCGTCGCTGCGCGACATCGTCAGCCGCCTGACCTCGACGTACTGCCGCTCGATCGGCGTCGAGTACACGCACGTCGAGGATCCCGGCGAGCGCCTCTGGCTGCAGCTCCGCATGGAGTCGACGCAGAACCGCGCGCACCTCTCGCGCGACGAGCAGGTGCGCGTGCTCTCGAAGCTCACCGACGCCGAGGTGTTCGAGACGTTCATCCACACGAACTACGTCGGCAAAAAGCGCTTCAGCATCGAGGGCGGCGAGAGCGCGATCCCGCTGCTCGATCTGCTCGTCGAGTACAGCGGGCGCCTCGGCGTGCAGGAGATCGTCCTCGGCATGGCCCATCGCGGGCGGCTGAACGTGCTGGTCAACGTCCTCGAGAAGGACCCGCAGGACATCTTCGCGGGCTTCGACGACAAGCACCCCGAGCTGCACATGGGGCGCGGCGACGTGAAGTACCACCTCGGGTATTCGTCGGATCGCATCGTCTCTTCGGGGCAGAAGCTGCACCTGACGCTGACGTTCAATCCGTCGCACCTCGAGTTCGTCAACGCGATCATAGAGGGGCGCGCGCGCGCCAAGCAGGATCGCCTCGGCGAGCACGAGACGCGGCGCAAGGTGCTGCCGCTGCAGATCCACGGCGACGCGGCGTTCATGGGCCAGGGCATCGTGCCCGAGGTGCTGAACCTGTCGCGCCTGCGCGGCTATCACACGGGCGGCAGGATCCACGTCGTCATCAAGAACCAGATCGGCTTCGCCTCGGCGACGGACGACGCGCGCTCCTCGCGCTACGCGACGGATATCGTGCGCATGCTGCGGTGCCCGGTGTTCCACGTGAACGGCGAGGATCCCGAGGCCGTCGTGCAGGTCGTGCGCCTCGCGACGGAGTACCGGCAGCGGTACGCGCGCGACGTCGTCATCGACCTGCTCTGCTACCGCAAATACGGGCACAACGAGGCGGACGAGCCGCGCTTCACGATGCCGGTGATGTACGCGGCGATCGACAAGAAGCCGACGATCCGCAAGCTCTACAGCAAGCGCCTCGTCGAGATGGGCACCATCGACGAGGCCACCGTCGAGAACATCGCGATCGACCGGAAGCGCTCGTTCGAGGACGCGCTCCGCGAGGCGCGCGACGCGAACCTCTCGCCCCAGCCGTACTCGGGCGGCGGCGTGTGGAAGGGCTATCTCGGCGGGCCGGACGCCGACGTGCCGGAGCCCGAGACGCGCATCACGAAGAAGAAGGCGCTCGAGCTGCTCGGCAAGCTCACGACGCTGCCGGACGGCTTCAAGCCGCACCCGAAGGTCGTCAGCACGGTGCTCGAGCCGCGCAAGAAGGCGTCCGACGGGCTGCCGTTTCCGTGGGCCGTCGGCGAGCACCTCGCGTTCGCGTCGCTCCTCGACGCCGGCGTGCGGATTCGCTTCACGGGGCAGGACACGCGGCGCGGCACCTTCAACACGCGGCACGCGGTCCTCTTCGACAACCGCAGCGGCAAGATGTACTCGCCGCTCGCCAACCTGCGCCCGGGGCAGGGGCGCCTCGACATCTGCGACTCGCCCCTCAGCGAGAACGGCGTGCTCGGCTTCGAGTACGGCTACTCGCTCGACTCGCCCGACGCGCTCGTGCTCTGGGAGGCGCAGTTCGGCGACTTCGTCAACGGCGCGCAGGTGATCATCGACCAGTTCATCGTCAGCGGCGAGGACAAGTGGGTGCGCTTGTCGGGGCTCGTGCTGATGCTGCCGCACGGCTTCGAGGGGCAGGGACCCGAGCACTCGTCCGCGCGGATCGAGCGCTTCCTGACGCTCGCCGCCGAGGACAACATCCAGCTCCAGAACCTGACGACGAGCGCGCAGCTCTTTCACTCGCTGCGCCGGCAGGTGCTGCGCCCCTGGCGCAAGCCGCTGATCTTGATGACGCCGAAGAGCATGCTGCGACTGCCGGAGGCGATGAGCACGCTCGACGAGGTCGTCAACGGGCGCTTTCAGCGGGTGCTCGCGGACACGAGCGGCACCGAGCCGAGCGCCGTCCGCCGCGTGCTCCTCTGCTCGGGCAAGGTCTACTACGACCTCGACAAGGCGCGCCGCGAGAAACAGGCGAGCGACGTGCACATCGTGCGGCTCGAGCAGCTCTATCCGCTCCGCGCCGAGCACCTCGCGCCGGCGCTCGCGCCTTATGCAAAGGACGTCGAGCTCGTCTGGGTGCAAGAGGAGCCCGCGAACAGCGGCGCGTGGTATCCGCTCCACGCGCGCTCGCAGCAGCTCTTCGGGCGCTCGCTGCGCCTCGTGTCGCGCACGGAGAGCGCGAGCCCGGCGACGGGCAGCGAGGCGAGCCACAAGCTCGAGCAGGCGCAGCTCGTCGATGAGGCGTTCGCGCCCTGAGAGCGGGATTGCGACGTAGGCAACGGCGCGGGAGGCTGCGCCGTGGGAGTCGGCGCGAGGCTGCGCGATGGGAGTCGGCGCGAGGCTGCGCGAATACCTACGTCACCGCGCCGGTCGGGTGACGTGCTCGTCGGCCGGGGCCCGCGTTCTCGCGAGCCTTGGGTGACGAGGGTCGGGCTGTCCCGGCAGACAATCGCTGCGAGCGCGCCCGTCCGCTGCGCTCGTCCCCCGCCCTCCGCTGATCGCGGCGCTTTGCAGGAGGACGCGCTGGCGCGAGCCGTTGGTCGATCTCCGGCAGCTCGGCGAGAGACTCCGTTGTGGGTTCGTCAGGATCGATCGGCGTCGATTCGTCGCTCATGTTTGGTCGCGCGGCGCGCGCTGAGGATCCGAAGGCGTGGGCCGACCTCGATAGAGACCACGGAGAGGATACGCGCGCGCCGACATCGCCAACGAGTGGATCCGGTTCGGGTCGACCGCGTCCGCCACATCCAACGCCGTGGCGTCTTCTACGAGTGCGTGCGCCGGGCGCCTCAAAGCCACTTCGCGTGGCGCCGACCTCGACGCCGCGCGTTCGTCAGCGGTTCAAACGCCGCCGAGCGTTCCAGCGACCTTCGCGATGACCGCGTCGAGCGCCCCCGTGAACGACTCCTGGCAGATCGATTGGACGATGCCATTGTCCCCAAAGCCCTCTGCGACTTGGACGATTCGACGCGGGGGAAACGCGACGCCG
>CAIUAC010000332.1 GCA_903896985.1 uncultured Sandaracinus sp. | reverse complement strand
CGCATCAGGTCGATCTGCGGCGTACGGCGCGCGAGAAGGAGGCCGCGCTCCGGGCGGCCATCGTGGGGCTGCGCACGGCGGGCTATCGCTTCGTCACGCTTGCGGAAGCGGCGAGCGAGTTCCGCGCGCGCGGCTGAGCGCGGGCACTTGCCGCATGCGCGGCTGAGCGCAGGGACTCGTGGCTCGCGACGCTGCGTGTACGGGCAGCCGCCGAGCGCGAACCTACAGCGACTCGGTCGTCCACGCGCGCGTCGCGCGGCGCTTGACGGAGTCGGTCGCGAGCACGTCCGCGCGCTCGTTCAGCTCGACGCCGGAGTGCCCGGGCACGTAGCGCAGCTCGACCGCGGCGACGCGCTTGAGCGCCTTCTTCACCTCGGCGATCAGCTCTTGGTTGGCCTTCGCCTTCCAGCCCTTCTGCAGCACGCCGATGGCGTAGCTCGAGTCGGTGAAGACCGTCACGACGCGCGCCTCGCCCGGGGAGACGAGCTCGAGCACGCGCAGGATCGCCGTGAGCTCCGCGATGTTGTTGGTGCCGGTGCCGAGATACTCGGAGAGCTCGCGCCGCGTCTCGCCGTCGATGACGACGACGCCGAGCCCGCACGGGCCGGGGTTGCCGCTGCACGCGCCGTCCGCGTACGCGACGATGCCGCCGCGCGCGAACGCCGCCGGGCCGTGCGTCGAGGCGTGCGCTTGGGCCGCGGCGTCCTTGCGCGCCTGCGAGCTACCGCCGCGCGCCGCGCCTGCGCCCGACTTGGCGGAGCTCGGCGGAGGCGCGCCGAGCACGAGCGTCGGATCGTCTGGGCAGGCGTCGTCCGCGAGCAGCTCGCTCGAGCCCGCGAGCGCGCTCAGGTTCCGCTCGCCGGCCTGGTACGCCTTCGTCGCGCCCTGCTTGTAGCGGACCTCGACGCGTCCGCCGACGGCGCGCAGGCGCCCATCCACCTCGCAGCGAGCGAGCACCTTCGAGTCACGGAGAGTCATCCAGCGCCAGGGCACGGCGTGCGTGTATCAGAAGCGGGACGGCGCGCACAACCGCCGCGTGGTGCGGGGGCGCCCGAGGCGGCGGCGGGAGAGGCATCCTCACCCCCACGCCGCGCGAGCTGCGCGCAATCGCCCCTCTCTCTACACGAGAGAGGGGCCATAAATTCCGTTCGTTAACACGTCCCGTGCTCCTGCCAAACTGTGCCCGTCTCCCGTGGAGGGAGAGGGGCAAACGCGCGCGGAGTGGCCAGTGTGGGGGTGAGGATGCTGCGAGCGTGAGCCCGTGCGTCGCGCGGCCGGACAGGACGGTGCGCTACGCTCGCGCCGATGCTCGCCCAACTGCTCCTCTGGCTCGACGCGCCCGCCTTCGTACTCGGCGGCGCGCCGTGCAGCTGGGCCGAGGTGCTCGGGGATCTCGCGGGCATCGCCTGCGTGTGGCTCATCGCGCGACAGAACGTCTGGACGTGGCCGCTCGGGCTGCTCAACAACGTCTTCTGGGCGCTGCTCTTCGTGCGCGCGAAGCTCTACGCGGACAGCACGCTGCAGGTCGTCTTCTTCGCGCTCGCCGTCTACGGCTGGTGGCGCTGGGTCGTGCCTCCGCGTGACGGGAGCGCGCTCGTCGTGCGGCGCACGCGGCCGCGCGAGTGGTGGGCACAGGGCGCCGTCGTCGTCGTGTCGACCGGGCTCGTCGCCGCTTGGCTCGCGCGCGCGACCGACTCGCCCGTACCGCTCGCGGACGCGAGCGTGTTCACGCTGAGCCTCGCCGCGACCTGGGGGCAGACGCAGAAGCTGCTCGAGTCGTGGTGGATCTGGATCGCGGTGGACGTGCTCAGCGTGCCGCTCTACGTCAGCCGCGGGCTCTACCCGACGGCCATCGTGTACGCGGGCTTCGGCGTGCTCTGCGTCGTCGGGCTGCGCGAGTGGCGGCGGGAGCTTGCGGCGGCAGAGGTGGCGACATGACCGCGACCCATGGCCTCGTCATCGGCAAATTTTATCCGCCGCACGCGGGGCACCATCACCTCGTGCGGGTCGCGGCGTCGCAGAGCGCCCGCCTGACCGTCGTCGTGATGTCGTCGGCGGTCGAGAGCCTCTCGCTCGCGGACCGCGTCGCGTGGCTGCGCGAGGTGCACGCGGACGACGCGCGCATCACGGTGACGGGCATCGTCGACGACCATCCCGTGGACTACGAGGACGACGCCATCTGGCGCGCGCACGTCGCGCTGATGCTCGAGGCCGCGGGCGGCGTGACGAGCGCGCCCGTCGACGTCGTCTTCACCTCGGAGCCGTACGGCGAGGAGCTTGGTCGGCGCCTCGGCGCGCGGCACGCGCTGGTCGATCTCGAGCGGAGCGCGCACGCCGTCTCGGGCACCGCGGTGCGCGCCGATCCCATCGCGCACTGGGCTCGCCTCGCGCCCTGCGTGCGGGCGCACCTCGGCCTCCGCGTCGTGCTCGTCGGGGCGG
>CAIUAC010000331.1 GCA_903896985.1 uncultured Sandaracinus sp. | reverse complement strand
GCGCAGGGGGCGCGTCGAACCCCGCCCTCCGCGACGAGGCAGAGCAGCGGCGCCTGCTCGATCGGCTCGACGGCTATCGCGTGCTCGCGGTCCACCGCCGCGGCCCGCTCGGCGTCGCGGGGCTCGTCACCGCGCTCGGCGCGCGCGTGCGCACCCAGCTGCTCGACGCGCTCGCGGCGCGCGCTCGAGCGAAGCCCGGCGCTCTGCCCGCGCCCCGCGCAGAGCTGCCCGCGCAGGGCCGTCACTGGCTCGGTGAGCCGGTGCTCGTCACGCGCAACGACTACGACGTCGAGCTGCGCAACGGCGACATCGGCCTCGTCTTGCCCAACGCAGACGGGCGCCTCGGCGTCGTCTTTCCCGTGGAGGTCGAGGGCAAGAGGGGCGTGCGCTACGTGCCGATCGAGCGCCTCCCGCCGCATATGGGCGCGCTCGCGATGACGGTGCACAAGAGCCAGGGCTCGCAGTTTCAGCACGTCGCGCTCGTGCTCGCGGGGCGCGTCTCGCCGATCCAGACGCGCGAGCTCGTGTACACGGGGATCACGCGCGCCAAGGCGAAGCTCGACTGGCTCGGCGCGAAGGACGAGCTCGAGCAGGCGCTCGCGCGGCCGGTCCGGCGCGCGTCGGGGCTGCAAGAGCTACTGTAGGGCCGACGCACTGGCACGCTGCCCGTGCCGCCCCAGCCGCGTCCCTCAGGTGCCCCCCATGAAGCTCGATTTCGTCTCGGATATCGCCTGCCCCTGGTGCGCGATCGGCCTGCACTCGCTCGAGCGCGCCCTCGAGCGCATCGGTGACGACTTCCCCGTCGAGGTGCGCATTCAGCCCTTCGAGCTGAACCCGAAGCTGCCCGCCGCGGGCGCGGACACTGGCGAGTATCTGGCGAAGAAATACGGCCTCACGCCGGCGCAGATCGAAGAGAGCCGCGCGATGCTCCGCGAGCGCGGCGCGGCCGTGGGGTTCACGTTTGGCGAGCGACAGCGCATCTGGAACACCTTCGACGCGCATCGCCTCCTGCACTGGGCGGGGCTCGAGGGTCGGCAGCGCCCCCTCAAGCACGCGCTGCTGCGGGCCTATCACGGCGAGGGGCGCAACGTCGGCGACGCGGACGTGCTGCTCGACCTCGCGCGGGAGGTCGGGCTCGACGTCGAGCGCGCGCGCGCCGTCGTCACGAGCGACGAATTCGCGGAGGACGTGCGCAAGGCCGAGCTGTTCTGGCAGAAGGCCGGGATCACCTCGGTGCCGTCGGTCGTCCTCAACGACCGGCACCTGATCCAAGGGGGCCAGTCGCCGGAGGTGTTCGAGCAGGCGCTGCGGCAGATCGCGAGCCAGCGCGCGGGCTGAGCCCTACGGGCCTCTACGCCGCGCGGCCACGCTCTCAGCGCCGAACGGCAGGCGCTCAGCGGCGCGCCGCGAGGCGCAGGATCCAGCGCCCGTATTGCCAGATCATGAAGCCCGAGACGACGCCGACGACCGCGAAGATGTACCAGACCAGCCCGATGTGGTGCGTCGCGTAGAGGTGCGCGGTGAGCGCGTCGGGCGTCTGGTGCGTCACCTCGACGAGGCGCTGAAACGCGCCGCCGATCGGGAGCGCAGACTCCGTCACTTGGCTCGGTGAAATCCCATGCTCGATGAGCGCCGCGCGAGCGAGCGTGTCCTTGTCGGCGAAGGCCGAGTAGAGGCGCGGGCCGAGGTAGCCCTCGGCCATCCAGCCGATCGCGATGGGGAATTGCGAGAAGCCGATCCACATCGCCCTCTTGTCGGCGGGCGCGATGTTCCCGAGATATTCGCTGTACTTCGGGCTCGCCATCAGCTCGCCGAAGCTGAAGATCGCCATCGCGCCGACTCCCACCCACGCGGAGTTGGTCATTCCGAACATCGCGAGCGCGAGCGTGACGAAGACGGTGCCGAGCACCATCGAGCTCGTCGCGCGCATTTTTGCGCTCAGCGCCGCGAAGAGAAAGCACGTCGTCATGATCATGAACGAGTTGAGGTTCACGATGCCCTCGGGGCTGATCAGCGTGCCCTCCTCGTTCATCCCGAGGACGAGGTGAAAGAAGCCAGAGTGCTCTCGTCGTCGACCGTCGGCTTCTCGCTCATGGGGCGCTCCGGGCAAGCGCCTCGAGGCTGAGGACGCGCCCCTTGGTAGAACGCGCGGCGCGGCAAAGCAATGGTCGCGTCGGCGGCCTCGGCCGACGCTCAGCCGCGATAGGCGTCGAGGCGCGCCGGCGTGCGGCTCGCGAAGAGGCCGAGGTGCCGCTGCGACACGGCCTCCTCGAACACGGTCGCGAGCAGCACCGAGTAGCCCGCCTCCTCGAGCAGCGCGGCGCGGTCGAGCACGAGCGCGACCTCGACGACGCGCGCGAGCGCGGTGCGCGGCAGCGACAGGCGACGGATCCGGTCG
>CAIUAC010000330.1 GCA_903896985.1 uncultured Sandaracinus sp. | reverse complement strand
GCGGGACGCTGCGCTCGTCGGCCGCGCGTGGCTGCCGGGCGCGCTCGAGGGCGTGGTCGTCGCGGGCGAGTCGCTCGGCGCCGCGACGCTCGTCTCCGCGGTCGCGCTCTGGAGCGGGCGCGCGGTGCTCGCGGGCACGGCCGTGAGCGCGTCGCTCAGCGGCCTCACGCTCGCGTCCGTCGGCGGGCTCGAGTCCAAGATCGCGGCGCTCGCTGCGCGCGCAGACGTCCTGCGGCTCGTCGTCGCGAGCCCGGACGAGGCCCTCGCGTGCGCGCTCGTGCGGGCGTCCGGCGCGCGGCTCGCGATCGTGCCCGCCGTCGACGTCGAGGCGCTGCTGTCCGCCACGCTCGCGCCTGCGCCGAAGGTCGCGGCTGCGGCAGACATCGACTACGTGGTGCAGGACGCGCGGCGCGCGTTCTCGGGCGGCTGGTCCGCGTACGCGTGGCCCGCGCTCCGCGAGCAACTCGAGCGTGTCGCGGGCGCGATCCCCGTGGGACGCCCGGATCTCGAGGTCGCGGCGCTGACGATGCTCGGCGCCGCGCGGCGTCACCTCGGCGCGCCCGAAGAGAGCGCCCGCGTGCTCGCCCGCGCCGAGGCGCTCGCCGACCTGCGCCACGACGTGCTGCCGGACGCGCCGCTCGTCCACTTGCTCGAGCACGTCGCGCTCACGAACGCCGCGCTCGGCGATCTCGAGCGCGCGATGCCCCCCGCGCGTCGCGCGGTGCGGGTCGCCTCTCGCGCGCGGCTCTCGGGCGAGCTGTTGAAGGCGCTCGGCACGCTCGGCCTCGTGCAGCTGGCGCGCGGCAAGCCACGCGAGGCCGCCGCGGCGCAGGCGAGGGCGCTCGCCATCGTGCACGTCCATCGCCCGCTGAGCTGCGTCCGCACGCACGCCTATCTCGCAGAGGCGCGCGGCGCGGCGGGCGACCTCGAGGGCGCGCGGGCGGCGTTCGACGAGGGCCTCGCGCACCTCGGCACGCTGCCTACCGCCGCCGCGCGCGACGACGTGCAGGCTTGGTTGCGCACGAGCTTTGGCGCTGCGCTCGTCGCCTGCGGCGCGTTCGACGAGGCGGTCACTGCGCTCTCGGTGCCCGCGGTGCTCGCACGGCTCGACGGCGACCCGCTCCCCGGGCTGCTCGCGCGCCGTCACCTCGGGCGTGCGCTCGCGGAGGCACCCTCCGCCCGACCCGCCGAGCGCGCCCGCGGCCTCGAGCTGCTCGCGCAGTCCCCCGCCGCGCATCGTCAGCTCACGGCGCCCCGCTTCCTCGCGATGGCGCACGCGAACGTGCTCTACGAGGCCCGCGCCCGCGTCGCGCACGGGCTGTGGGAGGCGGACATGGAAGCCCGGACGCTCCGGGCGCTCGGCTGTCTGCCGCGCTACGGCCGAATGCCGACGCTCCTCGATCCCCTCGCGGTGCGCGTCGAGCGGGCGATTCCCGACGCACGCAAACACCCGCAGAGGCTGATCCGCGCGCTCGAACTCCTGCTCGTGCGCGCCTCGCGCCTCGGCGTCTGAGCGAGCCGCGAGGCCGCGCGCAAACATCGATTGCCGCTGGGTGGGGTGGGGACCATGCTGACTCGCGATGAGCGAACAGTCGTCTGGGCGCGCCGGGGCGGGAGCGGGGACCTTCGACTTCGGGCGCTACGTGAGCGCGCGCCGAGAGGGGGTATTCGGCGGAGACGCCGAGACGACGCGCTACGCGTACTCCGCAGATGTCGCAATGCTGCGCACGTTCAAGCGCATCAGGCCCGTGGAGCTCGCCGCAGCGGCGGTCGTCCGCACGAGCAAGGAGCTCACGCGCAATCAGCTGCTCGGGCGCACCGTGCGCGTGTCTGCGCAGCAATTCCCGCGCGTCCATCAGCTCGCCGTGGAGTGTGCAGAGACGCTCGGAGTCGCCGTGCCGACCGTCTACGTCGCCAACAGCCCGGTGATCAACGCCTATACGTCCGGCACGGACGACGACGGCTTCATCGTGATTCACTCGGCGCTGATCGAGGCCTTCGACCCCGCAGAGCTCAAGTTCGTGCTCGGGCACGAGACTGGCCACATCCAGAACAAGCACGTCGTCTATGGCACCGTGCTGCGGCTGCTCCTCGAGGGCGCGAGCCTCTTCCTCACGTGGTTCGCCGCGCCCGCGCAGGTGCCGTTGATGGCGTGGTATCGGCGCGCAGAGGTCACCTGCGATCGCGCCGGACTCCTGTGCACGCGCGACCTCGACGCGGCGTGTCGCGCGTTCCTCAAGATGGCCGTCGGCTCCCGCAAGCTCTTCGAGGAGATCGACGTCGACGCCTTCGTCGCCCAGGCGAAGGAGGGGCGCGTCGGGGTCGGTCGGCTGATGGAGGCGTTCGACTCGCACCCTTATCTGCCGAAGCGCATCGAGGCGCTGCGCGTCTTCGCGGAGAGCGCGCTCTACCGCACCGCGACGGGCGCGGGGACCGACGGACTCTCGATGGAAGAGGTCGATCGGCGCACGAGCGAGATCGTGCAGATCATGAGAGCCGGCGTCGGCAACGAAGGTGGACCTGGCCCCGGAGGAATTCGTGAGCTCTGACTCGCCGAGCGCGTCGCCGACCGACACTGCCACTCTCGCTGCCCCCGCCTACGCCAATACCCACTTTCCGCGCGAGAAAGCCGCTGTGCTGGCGGCGCTCCGCGAGGTCGCGCAGCTCGCCGAGGACGCCGGCGCGGGGTCGCTCTCGCGGCGCCTCTCGCGCGAGCGAATCCCGCACCTCGAGGAGGAGCGCTTTCACCTCGTGGTGCTCGGGGAGTTCAACCACGGCAAGACGACGTTCGTGAACGCGCTGCTCGGGGCGCCCGTGTTGCCCGCCGGGGTCACGCCGACGACCGCCGTCATCCATCACCTCGTGCACGGGAGTACGCCGAGCGCCGCCGCCGTCAGCCACGACGGCACGCGCCTCGCGCTCACCGTCAGCGAGCTTGGCGACTACGTCGTCGGCGGCAAGGCTGCGCGCGACGACGTGCGCTACGTCGAGGTGCGGCACCCTGCGCCGCTCCTCGCGGGCGGCGTGGTGCTCGTCGACACGCCCGGCGTGAACGACCTCAACCTCTCTCGCGCAGAGATCACGTACAGCTACATCCCGCGCGCGGACGCGGTGCTCTTTCTGCTCGATGCGGGGCAGATCCTCAAAGAGAGCGAGCGCGCGTTCCTCGAGCAAAAGCTGCTCGCCGCCTCGCGCGACAAGGTGCTCTTCGTGGTCAACAAGATTGACCTGTTGAGTCCGGCAGAGCGCGAGGAGGCGCTCGCCTACGCGACGACGAACCTCGCGCGCCTCGTGCCCTCTCCGCGCGTGTACGCAGTGTCGGCGCAGCGCGCGCTCGCGGGGGATCGCGTCGGCGGTGGGCTCGAGCCGTTCCTCGCGGATCTGACCAAGTTCCTCGCCGACGAGCGCGGCCGCATCCTGCTCGACAATGCCCTCGAAGAGGGGCTGCGCGCCGGCGAGACGCTGCGGCGCAGCTTCGACGTGCAGCGCCGCGCCCTCGCGCTCGACGCGACCGACCTCGACCGTCGGCTGCGCAGCCTCGAGTCCGACCTCGAGGGCGCGGGCGGGGCCGCGTCGGAGCGTGAGCGCCGCGTGCGCGAGCGACTCGCGGCCGTGAAGGCGCTCGTGCGCCGCGACACGATCGAGTTCGGCGACCGCTTTGCGCGCGCGCTGCCCGCCGAGATCGAGGCGGGCAAGGCCGAGGACCTCAAGAAGTATCTGCCCGGCTTCATCGAGGAGCGCTTTCGCAGCTTCGCCGAGCAGCAGGCCGAGGACATCGCGAGCCGCCTCGAGGAGGTCGCAGAGGAGGCCATCGCCTTCCTCGAGCAGGACGCGCGCGCGAGCGCCGCGCGGCTCACGGAGACGCTCGGCCCGGCGTCGCCGGAGCTGAACCTCGACGTCAACACCTTCGCGTACGACGTCGGCGTGTTCGCGCTCGGCGCGTTCGGCATCGGCGTGATGGCGCTCTCCAACGTGCTCGTCGGCGGCGCGCTGACGCTCGCGGCGCCCGTGCTCGCGTATGTCTTCCGCGACCGCGCGGACAAGGAGGTGCGGCGTCGCGCGAGCGAGGCGGCGCCCGCGGCGGTCCGCGAAGCCGCGGCGAAGATGGCGGACCTGCTCGACGCGCGCATCGACGAGTTCGGGGACCGACTCGCGCACTTCGTCACGACGGCGAGCGACGAGCTCACGCGCAGCGTCGCCGAGGTGCTGCGCGCGGCGAGCGTGGCGAAGCGCGAGGGCGACGCAGCGCGCGAGGACCTCGAGCGCCGCACGGCGATGTCGAGCGCGCAGCTCGCGGCGTGCATCGGCCGCATGGACGCGCAGCGCAAGGGGCTCTGGGCGCCCGCGGAGTGAGCCGCGCCTAGACCGTCTCTCCGCGCATCAGGTCCTCGATCGACTCCCGCGCTCGCACGACGCGGAACTCCCCCTCATCGACCATCACCTCGGCGGCTCGAGGGCGCGCGTTGTATTGGCTCGCCATGCTCATGCCGTAGGCGCCTGCGCCCCGAATCGCGAGCAAATCACCCGCGGCGAGCGGCGGCAGCGCGCGACCCTCGGCGAGAAAATCCGCCGTCTCGCAGACTGGGCCGACGACGTCGACGACCTCGAGTTCGGAGTCGGGCGCGACCGCGCTCACCGGCATGATCGCGTGATGCGCGCCATAGAGCGCGGGGCGGATCAGCTCGGTCATCGCGGCGTCCACGATGACGAAGCGCTTGGTGGACTGCGGCTTGGCGTACCTGACGCGCGTCAGCAGCACCCCGGCGTCGCCGACGAGCGCGCGACCGTTCTCGACGATCACCTCGAGCCCGAGCTTCGCCGCGCCGCCGCGCTCGATCCCTTGCCGAATCGCCTCGCCGAAGGCGCTCCAGTCGTCGTACTCGCTGTCTTCGTCGCCATACGCGATCGGCCAGCCGCCGCCGGCGTCGAGCGTCTTCAGGGGCGCGCCCGCGTCCACGCACTCGCACGCGAAGCGCGCGATCAGCTCGACCGCCTCTGCGAGCGGCGCGGCCGAGTGCAGCTGCGAGCCGATATGACAGGCGACGCCCTCGAGCAGCAGGTGCGGGCTGCGCACGATGCGCGGGAGCAGCGCGCGCGCGACGTCGAGCTCGAGCCCGAACTTCGTGTCGTG
>CAIUAC010000329.1 GCA_903896985.1 uncultured Sandaracinus sp. | reverse complement strand
CGGCGTCGCTAGTCCGGGCTTCGCGAGTCGCGGCGTCGCTAGTCCGGGCTTCGCGAGTCGCGGCGTCGCTAATCCGGGCGGACGGGGCGCTCAGTGGGCTGCTTGGGTCCAGGGCTCGGGGTACGAGGGGCCGATCCCCTGCTAGGCTGGGCGTCGATGCCAACGCGAGGATCACGATCCCCTACGATCGATCCGCTTTCACGTGAAACACCTACACGAATGTTTCACGTGAAACACAAGCCGCTACATATATCGTCATGGCTTGTCATGTCGCTCCTGATCGTCGGGACCGGCGCCCCCGTGACCTGTGCGACGGGCTGCGCGAAGGGCAACGACGATGGGGCAGAACGGCGACCCGCGACGGGCCTGGCTCACCCGCCGCCGATTCAGCGTCTGGCTTCGCCCAACAAACGCTCGCCGGAGACGCCACGTCCGGGGACCGACCTCCGTGACCTCTTCGCCGCAGCGGATGCGCGCACCTTCACGGACGCGCTCCGAGTCGGGCTCCTGATGGCTGAACCCGCGACTCGCGCCGAGGCAACGTGGGCACTGGCCCGTCTCCACGCGCCCGAGCGCGCCGCCGACCTGCGCAGCGCTTTGCGCGATCCTGCGCCGTCCGTCCGTCAAGCGGCCTCCTTCGGGTTGGCTGCGCTCGAAGCCGATGCGCCCGCAGGTACCGAGTCCGCTTTGCTCGGCGCTCTCGCGACGGAAGCGGATGCCTCTACGCGCGCGGCGCTCCTCTCGGACCTCGGCCGGATCGCGACTGACACCGCCCAACCCGCGCTCCAGGCGGCGCTGACCGCCACTACATCGCTCGAGCGCACGGCCGCCTGCCACGGTCTCGGCGCTATCGGCCTGCGCGGTCGGGCCGTCGACGCTTCGCTGCTCCGCCTCGTCGCCGCGACAGCCTCGGCGGACCCCGACTCGGGTGCTCGCCTCGCCTGCTGTTACGCGCTGAGTCGCCTCCCCGCACCAGCCGACACCGACGCTGACACCGCAGCGGTCGTCGTCGACGCTCTCGCCCGGGCTGCCCGCGACCCGGTCAGCGAGGTGAGGCTCATGGCCGCCCGCGCCGTGGTGAAGTACCCGTCGACCCCGACCACGATCCTCATGGCCTTCTGCGCCGACGCCGACTGGCGGGTCGCCGCGCAAGGCTTCCGCTCCCTCGGTCGGCGCAGCGCCGTGGGGAGCGACGGCGCTTACGCGGTGGCGCTCCGCGCTGCCCTCGACCGACTCGCGCCCGCGCCCGCACTCGGACCGCCGCCGAGCACCGGTCGGGTCGCATCGCACCTCGCGGCTCCCACGGCGCACGTCCTCTTGGTCGCCCTCGAGGAGGCCGCGGGCGTCGCGACCGGCGTCAACGTCGCGCCCGTGGCCGAGGAGGCCCTGCGTCGCCTGTCGATTCCCGAAGCGACAGCGACGCGGGCCGATGGCCTCGCCCAGTGTCGGGCCGCGAAGCTGGTCGACCTCGCCTACGGCTGGCCTCAGCGCGTCCTGCGCTGCGGTCTCGGTCAGGTGAGCGAGGTGGAGCGCTCGATCGCGAGCGCCGAGGTACTGCAGGCGACCACCGGCGACCCCGCGGCGCGCGCGGGCTACCTCCTCCGCCTCTACGAGGGCGGCGCCGTGCAAGTCCGCGAGGCGGTCCTCACCGCCGCTGCGACCCTCGACCAGCCGATCACCTCGCGCCTGCTCCTGCGCGGGCTGCGCGACCCCGACCTCGGCGTCGTCACGAGCGCGCTCGAGGCCGTCAGCGCGCAGCCGGCCCGCCTACTCGCCGTCGCCGACGCGCCTTCGCGGGCCCGTCCGGTCGCTGTGCCGGCCGTCCCGGCGCCGCCGGCTGAGCAGCCCGCGCCGTCAACGCGCCTCTCGTCCGACGCGCGCTCGGCCCTCCTCGCGGCCTACGCGACCCTCGCCGCGACCGATGAACTCGAGGGCCTCCAAGCCTGGCTCGACGCCGTCGCTGCCGTCCGTGACCCGGCTCTGGAGTCGACAGTGCGCCTGCTCGCCGTCAACGCGAACGTCGCAGTGCGGCGGAAGGCTCAAGAGACCCTCGACCGTCTCAATCTCCCCGCGAGCGCCGCTCCCCCCGCCGCGCTCTCCAACGCCCTTCGCCCGAGCGAGTTTCCGACGCCCGGCGAACGCCTCTCGGCGGTCCTCACGCTCCCACACGGCGAGGTCGAGATCGCGCTGCTGCCCGACGAAGCGCCCGCGACGGTCGCTCGCTTCGTCGCCCTCGCCGAGCGTCACTTCTACGATGGACTCCGCTTCCATCGGGTCGTGCCGGCGTTCGTCGTGCAAACGGGCGATCCGCGCGCCGACGGCTACGGCGGCCCCGGCTACGCCCAGCGCTGTGAAGACAATGGCGTCGCCTACGAGCGGGGCACGGTCGGTATGGCCCTCGCGGGGCGTGACACCGGCGGCAGTCAGTTCTTCATCACGCAGGCGTCGGAGCCTCACCTCGATGGGCGCTACACCGCGTTCGGCCGCGTGGTGCGTGGCATGGACCTCATCGACGAGGTGCTGGTGAACGACGCACTCACGAGCATTCGCATCGTCCATACCGCCGGTATCACCGGCGATACCGCCCGCTGAGTTCCCGAGTTCGCGTCTACAGGCTCAGCTTTTCGCGCACGTCGGCCGTGTAGCCCGCCTCCAGGGCGTCAATCGCCGCCTCGACGTCCGGGAGCTCGCCCTCGGGGAGCCGGATCTGCACGTGGGCGTAGAGGTCTCCGCGCTCTCCACCCCGCGCCGGGGCGCCCTTGCCGCGGAGCCGCAGGGTCGCGCCTCCCTGGGTGCGCGCGGGAATTCGGAGCTGCACGTCGCCCTCGAGCGTCGGCACCCGCACCTTCGCGCCGCGGAACGCTTCCGCGAGCGTGATCGGAAGCTCCAGGTGGAGATCGTCGCCCTCACGCCGAAAAAAACCGTGCGCCGCGACGTGCACGGTGAGGACGATGTCGCCCGCCGGTCCGCCGCCGGTCCCCGGCGCGCCCTGCCCGCGCAGCCGCACCTTGTTGCCGTCGGCGACGCCCGCCGGAATGCGCGCTCTCACCGTGGTTGGGCCGTCCGTGCCCGGCATCTTGAAGGTCAGCGCTTGCTCGGTGCCCCGGAGCGCGTCGCCCAGCGTGACCGTCAGCTCGCTCTCGAGATCGCTCCCCTTGCTCGGTCGGCGCCCGCGCTTGCCCGCTCGCCCCGACAGAAGCTCCTCGAGGTCGAACGAGAAGCCGCCCCCCCCGTCGCCGCCTCCCCCGCCGGAGAAGAGATCCTCGAAGCCCCCCCCTCGCCGCCCGCGCCCGCTGCTCGCAGCCCGCTGGTACGCCTGCATCTGCCGCGCGGCGTCCGGGTCGAAGCCCTCCCGCAGCCCCGCCTCCCCGAACTCGTCGAACAAGCCGCGTTTTCTCGCGTCCGAGAGCACGTCGTACGCGAAAGCCACGTCCTTGAAGCGCTCCTCCGACTTCTTGTCGCCGGGGTTGCGGTCGGGGTGCAGCTCCTTGGCGAGCTTGCGGTACGACTTCTTGATGACGTCGGGGGCGGCGTCCTTCGGGACACCCAAGGTGGCGTAGAGATCGCGGTCGGCCATGTCGAGCCACTCGTAAGCCCTCACCGCTCACACCGCAATACTGTCCGTTCGCCAGGCCATTCTTGCTGGGGGTATTGCGCCGTGGTACTCGCGGTCGGTGTCCCTCGTAGACGTCAGCCGACTGCCCGCGCATGTGGCCATCGTCATGGATGGCAATGGGCGCTGGGCACAGCAGCTCGGCCATCCGCGCACCTATGGGCACCGAGTGGGCTCCGACGCCGTGCGGCGGATCGTTCGCGCGAGCCGGCGCCTCGGGCTGTCGGCGCTGACGCTGTATGCGTTCAGCGAGCAGAACTGGGCCCGTCCGCCGAGCGAGGTCGAAGCGCTGATGGACCTGCTGCGTGAGTTCTTGCTCTCGGAGCGTGACGACCTGCTCGCGAACGACATTCGCCTGCGCGGCGTCGGACGGATCGAGCGGCTGCCGTCCCGAGTGCGGGACGTGCTCGAGCGGATCACGGACGAGACCAAGAACAACCGCACGATGACGCTCTCGCTCGCGCTGTCGTACGGTGGGCGCGAGGAGATCGCGGACGCCGCGCGGCGCCTCGCGGAGCGGGCGGTGGCTGGCGCGCTCTCGCCTGCGCGCATCGACGAAGCGGCGCTCGAAGCGGAGCTGCCGTCGATGTCCGTCGGCGCGGTCGACCTGCTCGTGCGCACGGGCGGCGAGCAGCGAATCTCGAACTTCATGCTCTGGGGCGCCGCGTACGCCGAGCTCTACTTCAGCCCTGCCCTCTGGCCTGACTGGGTCGAGGCGGACCTGTACGAGGCGATCACCGCCTATCAGCAGCGCGACCGCCGGTTCGGCAAGGTGCGCTCTGATGTCGCCTCCGCCGCCGACGCGCGCGGTCCAACCCAAGCCACGACAGCGGGTGCGGGGCCGGCGCCCGCGATCCCCGTCGCCCTCGGAGCAAGGTGAGCGAGCCCGCCGCGCCGAAGCCAGTCTCGAACCTCGTCGTGCGGCTGCTCACCGCCGTCGTCGCCGCGCCAGCGATCCTGTACTTGCTGTTTGCCGCGCCTCCGTGGGGCTTTCAGGTGCTCGTGATGGCGGCCGTCGCGGTCGCGGCGTCCGAGCTATTCGGCATGACGATGG
>CAIUAC010000328.1 GCA_903896985.1 uncultured Sandaracinus sp. | reverse complement strand
GTCGCGCACGTCGCCGTGACTCCGCACGTCGCCGTGACTCCGCACGTCGCCGTGACTCCGCGCGTCGCCGTGACTCCGCGCGTGGTGCCCGTGGCCGCGCCGAGGCTGCCGACGAAGCGCGGCGCGCGGGCGCAGCCGACCGTCGTCAGCGACCCCGGCTTCTGAGCTCAGCGCCGCGCCGCGAGTCAGCGCGGGCCGACTCGCCCAAGCGAGAGCAGAGGACGGTCCTGTAATCCGCCTCACCCTTTTGCCGGATGATCGGCTACTGTTCGTCCCGGGCTCGATCCGTGACGTACCAGCCTGATAGCCCGCAGCGCGACCTCGCGTCCCCCGCCGAGGTGCCCGACGCAGCCTCGGCCGAGCGCGCCGCGTCCGTCCCGGCGGCCGGAGCGCAGTCGCCGGCGAGCGCCGAGCCCGGGGTGTCGGAGGCGACGCGGCGGCTCCTCGAGGAGCTGCACACGCACCAGGCGGAGCTCGAGGCGCAGAACGAGCAGCTACGCCGCACCCAGCTCGAGCTCGAGGCGACGCAGGCGAAGTACGTCGACCTCTACGACCGCGCGCCCGCAGGCTACCTGAGCCTCAGCGAGCCCGGGCTGATCGTCGAGGCCAACGACACGGCGACGGCCCTCCTCGGCGCGGTGCGCCACGAGCTTGGCGGGGTGCCGCTGTCGCGGTTCATCGAGTCGGCGGAGCAGGAAACGTACTACCGGCATCGGAAGCGCGTGCTCGAGACGGGCTTGGCGCAGTCGTGCGAGCTGCGCCTCCGGCGGCAGGACGGGACGCTCTTCTGGGCGCAGCTGACGGCGACCGCCGTGCGGGCCGAGGAGGGCGCGCGCGTCTGCCGCGTGGTGCTGCTCGATGTCTCCGCCCGCAAGGCCGCCGAGCAGGCGCTCAGCGAGAACGAGGCGCAGCTCCTCGTCGCGCTCGAGGTCAGCCGCGCGGGGATGTGGACGTGGGATATGCAGACCGACGAGGTGCGGTTCGACGCGCGCTTCTGCGCGATGCTCGGCTATGCGCAGGGGGAGCTGCCAAATGGGGCGAGGGAGTGGGCGACGTACCACCACCCCGCGGACCTCCCGGGGCTCTTGGTGCGGGCCGAGGCGCACCTCCGCGGCGAGACCTCGACCTACGAGAGCGAGCATCGCCTCCGCGACAAGTCGGGGGCTTGGCGGTGGATCTTCACGCGCGGGAAGCTCACGGCCGCGAGGCCCGATGGGAGCACGAAGACGCTCACCGGGATCGCCGTCGACGTCACCGAGCGCAAGCTCGCCGAGGTCGAGCGCGAGGAGCTGCGCGCGCAGCTGGTGCAGGCGCAGAAGATGGAGGCCGTCGGGCTCCTCGCGGGAGGGATCGCGCACGACTTCAACAACCTGCTGCAGATCATCGTGGGCCACACGGAGCAGGCGCTCGAGGAGCTGCCGCCCGACGCCCCGCTGAAGGGCGACCTCGCCGAGGTCTCGCGCGCCGCGGGGCGCGCCGCCGAGCTGACCCGGCAGCTGCTCGCGTTCGGGCGGCGGCAGGTGATGCAGCCGGTCGTCCTCGACCTGAACGCGCTCGTCGCGGCCACGCTGCGCATGCTCACGCGCGTGCTCGGCGAGGACCTCGCGCTCCGCTTCGAGCCGAGCGCCGACCTCAGCCCGGTGCGCGTCGACAAGGGGCAGCTCGAGCAGGTGCTGATGAACCTCTGCGTCAACGCGCGCGACGCCATGAAGCAGGGCGGCACGCTGACGCTCGCGACGATGAACCTCACGGGCGACGCGGCGCGCGGCGACGACCGCCTCGCGGGTCCCTGCGTGCAGCTCACCGTGACGGACACCGGCAGCGGCATGGACGAGGCGACGCGCGCGCGGATCTTCGAGCCGTTCTTCACGACGAAGGCCCTCGGGCAGGGCTCCGGGCTCGGGCTCTCGATGGTCTACGGGATCGTCCGGCAGCATGGCGGGACGATCGAGGTGTCGAGCGCGCCGGGGGAGGGCACGCGCTTCGAGCTGCGACTCCCGATCGCCGAGGGCGCCAGCCCGGAGCTCGCGTCGAGCATTCCGCCGCGCGTCGTCGGCGGGACCGAGACGGTGCTCGTGGCAGAGGACGAGACGGCGGTGCTGCAGGTCGTCGTGCACGTCCTGAAGCGCGCCGGCTACACCGTGCTGACCGCGCGGGATGGCGAGGAGGCGCTGCGCGTCTTCGAGGAGCACGCCGACGCGATCGACCTCGCCCTGCTCGACGTCGTGATGCCGAGGTTCGGCGGGCGCGAGGTGATGGAGCGGATGCGCGCTCGCAGCGCGCGCGTGCGCTTCGTGTTCAGCAGCGGCTACAGCGGGGGCGGGCTCCACACGGACTTCGTGCGGCAGGAGGGGCTGTCGCTGATCGCGAAGCCGCACTCGCACGGAGAGCTGCTCCGCGCGGTGCGCGACGCGCTCGACGCCCCGCGCACGCCGTAGGCCTCTGCGCTCAGCCTGCTCGCCGCAGCCTCTTCGCCGAGCCTGCGCGCCTCAGGGCTTCGGCGGCTCGTCGCTGAGCTTGGCGTCGGCGACGCGCGTCAGCTCCGCGCGCAGAAAGTACATCTGCTCGGAGCCGAGCCCCTGGCCGACGAAGGACGCGCCGTAGACCAGCCCCGCGAGCACGAGCGCGCCCGGCGCGAGGTAGAGCGCGAGCGGCGTCTGATGCAGCGAGAGCTGCACGAAGCCGAACAGCAGCGCGAAGAACGCGCTGAGGAGGATGGTCCCGTAGAGCAGCAGATAGAGCGCCCAGACGTATGGGTCTGGGCCGAAGCGGCAGGCGAGCACCGCGCCGCCGTCGTCGCCCGGGCGCATCTCCACGACGATCTGCGGGGACCAGAAGTGGTTCTCCTCGCCGATCGCGAGCTCGATGCGGTGCTCGAAGGCGATCCCGCGCACGCGCCTCGAGCTGCGGATCGCCGCCGTCACGCGGTCGCGCACCTCCGTCGGCGCGAGCGCAGTGCGCAGCTCGAAGCGGGGCCGTGGGCTCGGTCGGCGGGGCTCGGTCGTCGCTGCGGTCACGCCCCATGTGTTTGGGGACGCCGCGCACGCCGGTCAAGCCCGCGCGCTCGCCGCCGCGTGTTGCGCGACGCGCGGCGCTCAGCCCCGGACCTTGACGCTCCCCGCGTACTGCGCGAGGTCGATCTGCGCGGGCGCGCCCTGGCCGCTGCCCTTGTGGAGGGGCACGCAGAGCGGGCGGTCGAACGTCTCCGGCGAGCGCGCGCCGCTGACGACGACGACCCAGCGCTTGTCCTCGAGCTCGAGGATCGTGCCG
>CAIUAC010000327.1 GCA_903896985.1 uncultured Sandaracinus sp. | reverse complement strand
TCGGCAAGAGCCGCATGATCGAGAGCGCGGTGACGCTCTTGCCGCAGCCCGACTCGCCGACGAGCCCGATCGTGCCGCCGTCGCGCACGGAGAACGAGACCCCATCGACGGCCCGCACGACGCCCTCGTCGCTGTGGAACGCCGTCACGAGGTCCTCCACCTCGAGGAGATTCTCTGCCATCGGCGCCGGACTCTAGCAGCCCGGCGCGCGGGCCACGGTGGAATCGGTGGGAGTCAGAAGCCGAACATCACGTCGAGCGTCGGCATCAGGTGCGTGCGGACTCCGACGGGATAGCGCCCGTGGGCGACGCGGTAGCCGAGCGAGAGGCCGAAGTGCGCGCTCGGCGTCCACGTGATCGACGCGCCCTGCTCGAGCATCCAGCCCCGCGAGACGACGGGGATCAGCGTCACGCGCGCGTCGGCGGCGAGCGTGAACTTGTCGGAGAGCAGCGTCGTCCCCGCGAGGCCCGCGTAGGTGGTGCCGCTCGTGGAGAGGGCGGCGAAGCGCGAGTAGAGGAACGGGAAATCGAGCACGACGGGGTCACCCGCGCTCAGGCGCGGCATCAGCGAGACGCCGACTTCGAAGGTGCCGCGCGTACGGTCAGCGGCGGAGGCGACGGTGACGAGGAACGAGGTGTCGAGTCCGAGCGCGATGGGGACGTTGGTGTTGGCCGGGAGCAGGCCGAGCGTGCCCTCGCGCGAGACCGTCTGCAGCAGGCGAGTCGGATACGTGAGGCGGTGCCACGTCGCGATGGAGAACGCGCCGCGGTGCAGCCAGCGGACCCTGGCCTCGACGTTCGGGAAGATCGGCTCGAGCAGGGGCTGCGCGGCGAGCTCCACGTCTTCGCTGACGCCCCAGCGGAGCGGCTGAAAGAGGCCGAAGTCGACGCGCCCCGCAGGGACGGGGATGGCGGAGCCGTCGGACCAAGCGCGCGCAGTGGGGGCCTCGGCGGCGGGCACTGCCGCAGCGGGCGCTGGCGCTTGCTCGCTCGTGAATTCATCTGCGTGGGCCGCGCTGACGACGCCGACGATGCAGAGCGAGAGGAGGAGTCCAACGAGCCACCGCGGCAGGAGGTTCGCGCGATTCATGGCAGCTCGAGCTCCGCCGAGCTCGGCGCGTGATCGGAGAGCGGCATCGTCGCCATCCCGGTCCGCTCGTCTTGGTGCACGACGCCGGAGCCGGGGACCCAAGTGCCGTTCGTGAAGAGATAATCGAGCTCGCGATTCCACGAGCCGCGCCCGTCGACGCTGTGCGAGAAATACTCCGCATTGTCGGCGGCGTAGTCCGCCGTGGGGACGAAGGGCGAATAGCGCGAGTAGAGCCCATCGAGCCAGCCGGCGTCGGGGCGGTAGTCGTCGGCGACGAAGTCCTCGTTCGTGCACACCGTGTCTGGGAAGTCGAAGAGCTTGGTCGTACCAGGCGGCAGAGTGTTGAGATCGCCCCCGCCGACGACGAGCTCTCCCGCGTCGTCGAGCGCGTCCATCTCCTCTTGAAAGCGCTCGATGTGCCGGCGCTTGGTGCCGTCCTGCCCGTAGGCGTCCGTGTGCACGTTGACGAGCCAGAGGTCGCCGTGACCGGGGAGCTGCACGCGCGCGCGCAGCACGGCGCGATGGAGATAGAAGTACTGCGTCAGCGCGTCTTGGTCGGTGCGCAGCGGGAGCGCCAAGCGCGTCGCGTGATCGAGCGGCCAGCGGCTGAGGATGGCGATGCCGTCGTCCATCGGGCCGAGTCCGTCGCTCGGGACGAAGTCCGCGCGCCACTGTGACGCGTAGGCCGCGTAGTGGAGGTCGGTGTGCGCCACGAGCCACGCGAGCTGATCGACGAACGCGGAGCGCTTCGCGTTGACGTCCACCTCTTGAATGAACATCACGTCGGGATCGACCTGCCGCACCTTGCGCGCGATGCCCTCGAGGTTCGCGAGGACCTCCGCGCGGCTCATCAGCACGCGGTCGCCGAAGCAGTCGAAGAAGAAGTCGAGGCGTCCGCCGCCGAACTTGATGTTCCAGTCGAGGATGCGCAGCGGTCGCGTCGGCGCGGGCGCGGGAGTCGCGCCCGGCGCGGCGTAGAGCGTCGCGGGCTCGGAGTCGTCGAAGCCGGTGCCGAACGGATCGCACGCGCACGCGCACAGCGCGCCCAGCACCGCGAGGGATCTCAGTCTCCGGAGTGTGTGGCTCTGTCGGTCGGCCGCGCTGCTCATCGGCTACGCTGCGCTGCTCTGCAGGCTGAGGTTCAGCGTCTCCCCGGTGCTCGCTTGAAAGCGCGACGCCTCCTCGAGCGCGGTCTCGATCACGACGAACTGCGGGCGCTCGTGCGCGCGGTGGAGGTGCCAGATCATGAACAGCTCCTTGCCGGCGGCCTCGAGGAACTCGCGCAGCAAGGTCGGCTCGTCGAGGACGGTCGCCTGCCCGCGGAGCGTGATGATCTCGGTGAGCGCGGGGCGCTGCACGAGCCAGGTCACGCGCGGATCACGCCGAAGCTCAGCGACCTTCGCCGCGCCGATCTCCGTCACCGTGTAGAGGTGACCGGGGCGGTCGCGGAGGCGCCGCGGGGTCATCCAGCGGAGCTGAGGGCGGCCGTCGGGATCGACCGTCGCGAGCAGCGCGGTCTTCGACTCATCGAGGATGCGATCGACCTCAGCGAGCAGTTCGGTCGGGGTCATGAGTGAGGCGTGCTCCGTGGCGTCGCGGCCGAGAATGCGGGCCGCGGGGCACCGAGCTTCGCGGTCGTGCGCGTTGACGTTCGCTGCATCGGTCGAGGCTGCGGGAACCCCTGCGCGAAGTCAAAGCTGGCCACCGAGCGGCTCCGACCTCGCCACCGTGCGCGGCGTCACGCACCTCCCGCGCGCCGCTGAGCGCGGATTATTCTACCTGCTAACCTCCGCCGACTTTCGTGAGCCGGTCGACGCCTCGGCTGGCGTCGGCCCGTCCACAGCACCGAAAAGAGGCCGAAAATGCTCGAATTCTCCTCCGCAAGCCTTCGCCTCGTGAACTCGCAGCGCGCCATCGAGGAGTGTCTCGACGTCGCGCTCGGCGCGGACACCGCCAGCTGTGACCTCGTCGTCATTCACGCGTCGCTCGGACATCCGCTCAAGGCGCTCGTCGACCAGGTACGCAAGCAGTGCCCGCGCGCCCGCGTCGTCGCGTCGTCCTGCTGCGGCGTCGTCGGCCGCGAGGGCGTGAGCGAGTCGATGAAGGACGTCGCCATCATGACCGTCCGCGGGCCGGAGCTCGCGGTCGCTCACGTCGACGGTATCTACGGGCAGAACGCCTTCGAGCGGTCCGTCGAGCTCGCGACCGAGCTGAAGCGGCAGCAGCCGAACATCAACTTCGTCTACTTCCTCGCCTCGGGCATCGACATCGCCAACGACCGCTGCATCGCGGGGCTCGAGTCCGTGCTCGGCCCGGACGTCACGATCTTCGGCGCGACCTCGTCGGACAACATGCGCGGCGTCGTCAGCTATCAGGCGGTCGACGGCGAGGTCTTCGAGCACGGCGCCTTCGCCATCGGCTTCGCGGACCCGACGCTCGAGGTCGACACGCAGGCGACCCACGGCTTCATCGCGGTCGGCGAGCCGATGGTGGTCACTCGCTCGGAGGGCTCGAAGATCCTCGAGCTGAACGGCAAGCCGGCGTGGACCGAGTACACCGGCTGCCTCGGACTCCCCGACACCGCGACGCCGGGCGACACGATCCCCGTCGGAGCGCTCGCCGAGGAGCTCTCTCCCGCCCTCGCGGCGGAGTACGGCAACGCGCACATCCTGCGGGTCGTGACCAAGCGCGACGCGGATGGCGCGATGCACTACGCCACGGACTGTCCGGTGGGCACTCGCCTCTGGCTCACGGTGCGCGACGAAGACAGAATCTTCCAGGATCTCGAGCGCATGATGAAGGCGATGCTCGAGCGCGCGGGCGGCCGCAAGCCCGTGGCGGTGTTCCACGCCGACTGCCTCGCTCGCGGGCGGTTCTTGTTCAACCGCGTCATGAAGGACGAGCTCGTGAGTCGGATGCAATACCCGCTCTCGACGGATGGCACTCCGCCGCCGTGGCTGGGTATGTACGGCTTTGGCGAGTTTGCTCGCCTCGGTGGGCTCAACGCCTATCACAACTACACGACCGCCCTCTACGCGATCTACCGCCGCTGAGTCGTTGACCACTTGCAGCGAGCGCTCGTACCGTCCAGACGCCCATGACCGACGCCGAAGACAGCGCCGCGCGCGCAGCGAGGGAAGTCGCCGCCCGATACGAGGACGTTCAGCGTCGCGTCACGCAGTTCTCGGTCGTCGAGCAGCAGCTCATCAACGCGCGCAACGCGCTCGATCGTGAGTTCGCCCGCCTCGAGCGGTTGAATCACTTCAGCGCGCGCGCGGTCCAGCACCAGACCGCCGAGTCCCTCTTGAGCGTCGTCGCAGAGGCGGTAGTCGACATCTTCGAGGTCGAGATCGGTCTGTTCTGGCCGGTGCTCGAGGACGGCACTCTGGGCCCGGCCAGCGCCAGCCCCGAAGGCTGCGCGCGCGCGCAGGCTCTCGTGGAGGCGGGGCGCTGGTTGCTCGAAGACGGACGCGCAGATTCCGCGGCGGTCCTCGACCTCGCCGCTCTCCCCGAGTTGCCTCGGTTGATGGGCCTGCGGCACGCGGTGGTCGCGCCCTGCCACGACTCCACGCGGCGGTTGAGGGGCCTCCTGCTCGGCGGCATCACCGAGGCGGGCGCCGCGTTCTTCGATCCGGTGACTCCGGAACAGTGTCAGTCGTTCCGCCTCGTCGCGCAGCAGATCGCCGCGCTGATCGAGAGCCTCGGCACGCGCGCGCTGGTCGAACAGCAGTTCGCGCTGCGCCGCGCCAAGGAGGAGGCCGAGCGAGCGAATCGCGCCAAGAGTTCCTTTCTGGCGAACATGAGCCACGAGATACGCACGCCCATCAACGCAGTGATGGGTATGGCGTATCTGATGACGAAGACCTCTCTGACGGACAAACAGCAGGATTACGTCCGGAAGATCCAGCACTCGTCCGAACATCTCCTCGGCATCATCAACGATGTGCTCGACTACTCGCGCATCGAGTCCGGAATGCTCACCGTCGAGTCGATCTCGTTCGCGCTCGTCGGAGTGCTCGAGAAGGTGACGACCGTCGTCGAAGACCGGGCCGAGGCGAAGGGGCTGACTCTGGTGGTGAGCGTCGACGAGGGCGTGCCCAACAACCTCCTCGGAGATCCGCTGCGACTCGCGCAGATCCTGCTCAATTACGTCACCAACGCGGTGAAGTTCTCGGAGCACGGCCAGGTCCATCTGCGCGTCGCGCTCGAGGACTCGACCAGCGCGGACGTGGCGCTTCGTTTCGAGGTCGAAGACTGCGGGATTGGGCTGACGGAGGCCCAGATCGCGCTGCTCTTCAGGAGCTTCCAGCAGGCGGATAGCTCGACCACGCGGCAGTTCGGCGGGTCGGGGCTCGGACTGGCCATCTGTAAGCAGCTCGCCGGGTTGATGGGCGGCGACGTCGGCGTGCGGAGCGTGTACGGCCACGGCAGTACGTTTTGGTTCCGCGTCCGCCTTCGGCGCGGGACGTCGCTCTGGCGACTCGTGGATCTGCAGGGGGCGCTCGCGGGCAAGCGCGCGCTGGTGGTAGACGACGGCACCGCGCCCTGCCCAGCGCTCCTCGAGCTGCTGAAGACGATGCAGATGAGGCCGACGACCGTGGGGTCCGGCGCAGAGGCGGCGGCCCTGCTCCACGCGCTCGAGGAGCCCGGCGACGACTACGCGTTCGTGTTCGTCGACTCCCGCTTGCCGGGGATGGCCGACGCCGAGTGGGCGAGGCGGCTCCAGGCGCTCCCCCGGGCTGAGCAGCGGTCGATCGTGCTGTTGTCGGCGGAGCCGACTGAGGAGCTGACGAAGACCGCTGACGAGGCGGGGATCTGCGGCGTGCTCGCCAAGCCGGTGTCGGCCTCTGCGCTGTTCGAGTGTGTGTCCCGCGTCTACGGCAAGTCAGCAGGAAACGCTCAGCAGAGGCTGCTGTTGGGGAGCCCGGTCGAGGTCGAGCTTCAGACCATCCGTGGAGCGGAGCTCCTCCTCGTGGAGGACAACGTGCTCAATCAAGAGGTCGCCATCGAGATCCTCACGGACGTCGGCTTCATCGTGAGTCTTGCCCGGAATGGGCAAGAGGCCGTGTCGATGGCCGAAGCGCAGGACTTCGACCTCGTGCTGATGGACATGCAGATGCCCGTCATGGATGGCATCACGGCGACGCGAGCGCTGCGCGCCGTGCCGCGCCTCTCGGCGCTGCCGATCGTCGCCATGACCGCCAACGCGATGCAAGCCGAGCGCGCAGCGTGCCTCGCTGCGGGCATGGACGACCACGTCGCGAAGCCCATCGACCCGCCGCTCCTGTTTCGCACTCTGCTCCGCTGGATCAGGCCTCGCTCGGGCCTCGGGCAGCCGCGCGCGCTCGACGCGAGGTCGCCCGTCGAGGCCCCACTCGAGGACATCGTCATTCCCGTGGTCGAGGGGCTGGACACCGAGGCTGCGCTGCACCGATTGCTCGGCAAGAAGGCGCTCTATGTGGCTCTTCTGCGGAGGTTTGCCGAGAGCCAGAGTCGCGCGCCGGCCGAGGTGGAGCTTGCCCTCGAGGCCGGAGACTGGAGCACCGCTGAGCGCCTCGCGCACACCCTCAAGGGGGTCTCGGCGAGCCTCGGCTTGGGTGCGCTCGGGGAGTCGGCAGCGCGGCTCGAGGCCGGCCTCAAGGGCCGGGCAGAGCGCGCTGCTTTGAACGAGTCGCTGCGCGATTGTGCTCAGCGCCTGCAGGCGTTTGTTCTGGCGCTGCTGCCGCAGCTGCCGAGGCTGGAGGTCACCCCCGCGCTCGTCGCCCTCGATGAGGGGGAGTTCCTCACGGTCGCTCGTCGTCTGGCGGGGTTGCTCGAGAGCGACGACGTCGACGCGGGCAAGGTGTCTTCCGAGCAGGGCGCGCTCCTCCGGGCTGGACTCCAAGAGGCCTATCCGGACATCGAGGCTGCCATTCAAGGCTACGACTTCGCCTCCGCGTATCGGCTGCTCAGCGCCGCCCTCGAGGCGAGCGGCCGCCGACTCTGAGCGAGCAACGCCTCGTCAGGCGCCGGTGAGCTCCGCGATCCGGCGGCGCGCCGTGAGGAGCTCGATCTGCTGCTCCAAGCGACGCAGGAGCAGGGCGACGCGAATGGGCTTGTTGAGGCAGTCGACTCCCCCGAGGGCGAGGCAGCGCTCTTCCTCTTCGAGCCCGGCGTTGCCGCTGACGAAGAACACGGGGATCTGCGCGGTGCGCGGGTCAGCCTTGAGCTGACGGCAGACCTCGTAGCCGTCCATCTCCGGCATGATCACGTCGAGCAGGACGATCGCTGGCGGGTCCTCGGAGCGGCAGATGCTCAGCGCCCGCGCGCCCGACGTCGCCGCGCGGACGCGGTAGTGGTCGGACAACGAGTTCGAGAGGACCGCGAGGTTCTCGGGGACGTCATCGACGATCAGGATGGAGAAGCGAGCAGTACTCATCGCGATTCCCGCGTGACTTGGCCTGAGTTCAGTGGGGGTTCTAACACCTTGCCACGCTTCTGCGAGCGGAAAGTTATGCCCGGGCGTGACGTTGCTCCTCGTTTGCGGAGGGCGCCGGCGGTGCCGCGCCGTCCCGCACCTCAGACCCGCGCGACGGCCTTGCGCGTCAAGAGCACGAAGCGCAGCAAGAGCGCGAGCGCGACGCTCGTCAGCCCGGCGCTGAGGCCCCACCAGAGGCCGCGCGCGCCCCAGCCGAGCACGAAGGTCAGCACCAGGCTCGTCGGCAGGCCGATCGCGTAGTGACCGGCGAGGTTCGAGACGAGGGGCCAGCGGGTGTCGCCGGCGCCGCGGAGCGCACCCGAGGCGACCGCCTGCACTCCGTCGGAGAGCTGAAAGAAAGCGGCTATCGCGACGAGCGGAATGGCGGCGCGCACGACGTGCTCGTCGACGGTGAAGACGCGCGTCAGGGTTTCGCCCGCGACGACGAAGAGCAGCGCGCAGAGGCCCATGAAGGATGCGCCCGCGGCGATGGCGACCAGCCCTGCGCGCCGCGTGGCGGCGGCGTCACCGCGCCCGATCGCGCGACCGACGCGCACCGACGCGGCGGAGCCGATGCCGAGCGGGACCATGAACGTGGTGCTCGCGAGCTGCAGCGCGACCTGATGCGCGGCGAGGTTCGTCCTGCCGAGGTGCCCCATCAGCACCGACGCCGTCGCGAAGATGCCGACCTCGGCGAGCAGCTGCAGCCCGACGGGCGCGCCGAGCACGAGCAGGCGTCGCGCGACGGGGAGGTCGAGGCGGCGCACGGAGCCGCTGCCCTCGGGCGTCGGGACGTAGCGGAGCGCGAGGATCAGCACGGCGACCTGCAGGTACGTCGCGACGCTGCTCGCGAGCCCCGCGCCGATGAGCCCGAGCGCGGGCACGCCGAGCGCCGGCAGCCCGGCGTGCACCAGCCCGGCGTCGCCGAACACGAGGAGCGCACAGAGCGGCGCGTTGACGAGGTTCGCGACGACGACCGCGATCACCATCGCCCGCGTGAGCCCGAGCGCCTGCAAGTAGCTGCGCAGCACCGCGAAGAGGAGAAACGGGAAGAGGCCGGGAAGGCGTCCCCACAGGAAATCCCGGACCGCCGGGAGCAGCTCGGGATCTTGCCCGGCGTAGCGCAGGAGCGCCCCCGCGAGCACCACGAGCAGCACGAGCGGCACCGTGACGAAGCCCGCGCTCCACACGCCTTGCCACATCAGCTCGCGCGCGCGGCGCTCCTCACCGGCGCCGATCGCCTGCGCGATCATGGGGTCGAGCCCGAGCATCAGCCCGAGCCCGAGCACGGTGATCGCAAAGAAGATCGCGTTGCCGAGCCCGATCGCGGCGAGCGAGGTCTCGCCCGCGCGACCGACGATGATCGTGTCGGCGACCGACAGCAGGATGTTGCCGAAGCTCGCGCCCGCGATCGGCAGAGACAGGCGCGCGAGCTCCCGAAGCTCGAGCGCGATCGGATGGGGCT
>CAIUAC010000326.1 GCA_903896985.1 uncultured Sandaracinus sp. | reverse complement strand
GCGCCGACGCGCGAGGCGGGGACCCACAGCTCTCCGTCGCCGATCTCTTTCGTGAAGGGCGCTTCACGCAAGCCCCACTGTGCGAGCCAGCGACTCATCGGGCACCGCCTTCGTCGCGACCGCCGCGACCGACGAGCGCGTCGAGCAGCGCGCCAGTCGGATCGAAGGGCACATCGAGCCCGTGCGCGGGGCGGTTTGCAAAGGGGCCATGCTTCTTGCGGCGCGCGTTCTCCTGCGCGTCCACTCGACCGACGAGATAGCGCTCGTGCTCGTGCTCGATCCACGGGTCCGACGTCGGGTCGAGCAGCGAGCGGCCCACCACCACGACGCGCCCGGCGAGAAAGCCCGTGCGCGTCTCGAAGGTCACGCCGCCGATCTCGAGTGTCCCGTCCCGGCGCACGCGCCGCCGACCACGCACGGTGAGCGCCGCGCCGAGCGCTGCGTCATCGACGGACTCGTCGTAGCGAGGTGCAGACTCGTACACCTCACTCGGGCTCTTGCCCATGAGCGAAGCGTGCGGCGCGACGTGATAGTGCTTGGCGAGAAAGGCCAGCAGCCGCACCTGCACGTCGTGCAGGCTGCCCGGCGTGCCGAGGTGGTCGAGGCAGCCCTCGCGCAGCGTGCGCCAGAAGCGCTCCATCTTGCCGCGCGCTTGAGGGTCGTACGGCGTGGCGTGCAGGAGTCCGATGCTCAGACGCCCGCACAGAGTCGCGAGTACGTCGCCCGTGTACGTCGCACCGTTGTCGAGGTAGAGCGCCTCGGGCCGCCGCCCCGTGCTGCGCATCGCCTTGACGAGCAGCGAGAGCATCTCGACCTCGCGCTCGGTCGTCGTCGCGACGATGGCGAGGATGTAGCGGCTGTGGTCGTCGAGCAGCGCGTGGATGCGCAGCGGCACCGAGCGCCCAGCGATCTTCATCGCGGGTCCGTGGCAGACGTCCGAGTGCCAGAGCGCATCGACTCGGTCGGCCTCCCAGCGCAGTCGCACGCGACCGCCTCCGGCGACCCGCAGCGTGATGCGGTCGAGCCCGTGCGCGCCGTACAGACGGCGCAGCGTCGAGAGGCTCACAGCGTTCTTCGCGAGCCGCCCGTCGAGCTCGAGGGTGCGCAGGATGAGCGCGGCGCTGGTCGTCGGGTGCTCGCGCCGAATCGCAATCAGAAGCTCGCGCTGCGCGTCCGTGAGCTCGCGCGCGTGCCCCGTATCCGAGCGTCTGCGCGGCGTGATTCCCGCAAGGCCGCGCTTCTTGAAGCGGTAGTACCAGCGCTCGATCGTGGCCTCCGAGTATGTGCGCGACGTGCTCGACCCAGGCGGTCGGTGGTGCACGCGGGTGAGCCCGCGAATCGCGCTCGCGAGGTCCCCATGCGACACGAAGACGCGCGTGAGCAGCGGGCCGATCACCTGCGCCCTGAAGATGGCCGTCGCCTCGCCTGTGTTCTTGGGCGCGAGCTGCGCGCCCTGCTTCATGAGCAAATCCATGTCTGCGCTCCTTGGCGCCGCGAGGGATTCGCGACGTGGAGCCATCGATCGCATTGCCCGTATTTGCTGGGCAGGAGCCGCGTGTGGTGGATTGCGTCGCAGAGGCGGCGGCGCCCTCATCGACGTCAGTCAGTGTGGCCGGCAAAACGGCGCTCCGAAGAAGGCGTCGAGCGGCACGGGGCCGAGCGCGATCGGCGCATGGGCGGCGACGAAGCTCGCGATGCGCCCGGCCCGCTCGCGCATCGTGCCGCTCATGGGAGTCGCGACTCCGAAGAGCGCGAGCGCGCACTGCGTCCAGCGTCGCAGCGACGCCCAGCGCGTCGCTGACGCCGCGCCGATCACCTTCGCCGTGCTCGTGCGACGGCGTACCTCTGCGGCGGTGAGCTCCGCGCAGGCCCAGAGCGCGAGCGCCCAGGCGATCGCCGACAGCGAGTAGCGATACCCCGGCGCGACGCCGCGCGGCACGACGACGAGCACGGCCCCGCAGGCCCGACATCGGTAGCGGCGTGTGGCGACCTCCGTCGCGCAGGCGTCCTGCCCCGGCGCGAGCGGCCCTTCGATCGTGCGCTCTCGGAGCCCATGCCCGACGACCACCAGCGCGCGACCAGGCTCCCGACTCGCCGCGCCACAGCACGCGCACTGCGACGGCCGCGCTGACCCGCACGTTGGCGGATTCGATGCCCAGGACTTGACCTCGATCGCGGAATGAACGATCCGTCTACTGCTTCGCGTTCCATCCAAGTGCTACGCGGAGCACGGCGGAAGCGGTGTTGGCGCACCGCTCCGCCACCTCTTCTGTGCCGGCACTGCACCGGTGCTCCGGCTCCTGACCGACCTCTACGACGACGAGCAACGAACCTCCGAGAAACCGGACAGCGCGATGCCCGTCAACGACGGCACGCGCGCAAAGGCATCACGCTGCGCGCGCGGAAACGGGGTGGGAGCCATCAGCTACGGCGCGCGCTAACAGAAGTCGCGGCGGAAGGCGGTCGTCGTCTCAATCGGCCGCGTTCAAGCTCGCCAAGAGCGACGCCGCGTCAGCGTTGACCATCATCAAGCTCATCGTTCGGCAGAGCCGCGTCGTCAACCAGCGACGCGCCGAGGGCGCTCAGCGTCCTCGGCGTGGAAATCCCGCCCTCAATGAACGCGACTACACACCCGCTCGCAAGCCGAGCGCTCACCCGGGCAGCGCGCCAGACACGCATTGAGTCTGCTCGCTTGCTCAGCCGCTCTCGACGCCGCTCGTGCGTTGG
>CAIUAC010000325.1 GCA_903896985.1 uncultured Sandaracinus sp. | reverse complement strand
CGCGCACCGTCTTGGCGACGACCATCACGCCGCTCGTGTCCTTGTCGAGGCGGTGCACGATGCCGGGCCGCGGCGGACCGGGCCGCGCGGGGCCGGAGAACGGCGCGTCCGCGTCGTCATCGGCGTCATCCTCGACGCGCGTGTGGTGGAGCACGGCGTTGACGAGCGTGCCGTCGGCGTGCCCGGCGGCCGGGTGCACGACGAGGCCCGCGGGCTTGTCGACGACGAGCAGGTCCGCGTCCTCGAAGAGCACGACGAGCGGGATGTCCTGCGGCAGCGCGTCGCTCGAAGGCGGCGGTCCCGGCGCGACGCTCACGCGCTGCCCCGCCCGCACCTTGCCGCTGACGCGCCCCGCGGCGCCCTCGACCGTCACGCGCCCCTCGTCGATCCAGCGCTGAAACGTCGCGCGCGACACCGACGGAACGCGCGCGGCGAGCACCTTGTCCAGGCGCTCGCCGCTGTCTGCGTCGTCGACGATCAGCTCGAAGGGCTCCAACACGTCCTCGGACGCGTGGTCACCACATGACGGACTTGATGTGCCCCTTCGACCTCACGAGGATGTCGATGATCGCGCGATCGTAGAAGTTCTTCGCGTAGAGCTCGGGGGCGACGCGGCTCCGGAAGAGCGCGCGTCCCTCCTCGATCTCTTCTGCGAGCTTGGCGAAGAGCGAGTCGCGGGTGATCCCCTCGACGATCTTCTCTTCGTTGTAGAGCGATAGGTCGCTCGCGATGGCGCGCGCGAGCCGCCGAGCTGCCTCTTCCGTCTCGATGAGAGCCATGGTGGGGAATTCCTATCGTGCCGAGGGCCTCGGTGTCAAAACTCCCGCGACTGAGGGCCGTCGCGAGCGGTGAATTCTCAGCCGCGAGTCCCGGCTTCCTAGCCGCGAGTCCCGGCTTCCTAGCCGCGATTAACGGTGTCGTTCGGGTCGAGCGCGTGCATCACCACGCCCGTCGGGACCTTCGGGTAGAAGAACGTGCTCTTCTGCGGCATCACCTCGCCTGCCTCGCAGGAGCGGCGGACGTCGGCGACGGGGGTGCCGTTCATCAGGAAGAGCACCTGCGCGCCAGCGTGCGTGTGCAGCTCGCGGACGGCGTCGGCGGCGACCTTGAAGTAGGCGAGGTTCGTCTGCTTCGCCTGCGCCTCGGCGGTGAGCCCGAGCACGGGCTCGAGGATGCCGGCGTGCAGGAGCACGCAGTCGGTGCGGCGCAGCACCTCGGCGCGCCCGCCGAGCACGGGGTGCCCGTCGACGTCCGCGTCGGCGCGCAGCGTGAGGATCGCCGCCTCGCCGTCGGGGAAGACCGCCGCGACCGAGGGCCGCAGCTGCCCCGCGGCCGCGAGCTCCGCGACGAGCGCGCTGACGTCGTCGGCGCGGGTCGCGGTCACGGTGAAGAGCGAGCGCACGCCCTCGAGCATCGCCGCGCGATCGAACGACGGGATGGCGCTGACGAGGCGGTGCGTCGGGAAGACGACGAGCCCCGGGTCGTCGGCGTTCGCGAGGAAGGCGAGCACGAACTTGTGCGCGCCGTTGGGAGCCGGCGGCAGGCCCTGCTCGGCGCGCTCGGCGTCGATCGCCGCGCCGTAGCGCAGCGTCGTCTCGTAGCGATGATGCCCGTCCGCGATCAGCAGCGGCTCGTCGCGCAGCGCCTCGGCGATCGTGTGGATCTCGGCCTGATCCGTGATGCGCGCCATCGCGTGCTCGATGCCGTCTTCGCTCGTCCAGCGCAGGGTCGGGCCGGTGTCGTCGAGGGCGCGCGCGACGTCGCCGCTCGGATCGCGATAGAGGAGGAACACGGGCGAGAGCGCGGTCGCCGTCGCGCAGAAGAGCTTGTAGCGGTCCTCCTTGGGGCCGCTCAGCGTGCGCTCGTGCGGCAGCACGACGCGCGCCTCGTAGGGCTCGGCGCGCACGAGCGCGAAGAAGCCGCGGCGCGTGATCGCGGCCCCGCCACCGGGCGGCGCGAACGTCTGCTCGTAGCGCACGTACGTCCCGCGGTCGTCGCGGCGCAGCACGCCCTGCTTGCGCCAAGCGGCGAGCGTCGCGGCGGCGTTGGCGTACTTCGCGTCGCCGTCGCCGAGGGGCAGGTCGAGGTGCACGACGTTGTGCTCGGAGCGAGCGGCGAACGCGGCGCGCTCGGCGGGTCCGAGGACGTCGTAGGGAGGCGCCACGACCAGCGGGAGCTCTTGATCATCGAAGCGGAGCGCGTGCAGCGGGGCAATCTCAGCCATGGGATGCGGGTTCTCCGGGGAGGGGGAGGCGACGGTCGCATAGGCGGTGCGGGGCCACAAGCGCGATGGGAGTCGCACTCCCCTCCCCAGCCCTCCCCCCGGGCCCCGGGGGGAGGGAGTTTCGGAAGGGGTCGCCGTCGCAACGGTGCGTCGGGTGGAGCTGGACGCTGGCGCGGCCGCCGCACTTGGCTGAGGGCGGCGCGCGAGGGGCTGCGG
>CAIUAC010000324.1 GCA_903896985.1 uncultured Sandaracinus sp. | reverse complement strand
GGGCGTCGGCACCGTCTTCTTGCTGCCGCAGTCGCAGCCCATCGCGCCGAACGCGAGAGGAGTCGCGAGGACCAGCACGACCGGGAGATGCTTCAGCGCGGCGCGCGCGAGCCGCCCCGTGAGAAAGGGCTTCGCCCCGGGGAGCGACCTCCGCCGGCCCGCGCCGAGTACGAAGAGCGCCGCCATCGCGAAGACCGCGAGGTCCCCGCCCGTCGGGCCTCCGTCCGCGACGGTGCAGCCACAGCCGCCGGTCGCCGCGGCGTTCGGCAGGCCGCGGATCAGCGCCTGACGCGACGCGCCGACGTTCCCGGCCTCGTCCTTGACCTCGACGTCGACGCCCGTCGCGCCGCCGTCGGGGAGCGCGTAGCTCGCGTCGTGCGTCCACGCCGTCCACACGCCGTCGCCGGTGCGATAGCGGTAGGAGAGCGCGTCGCGCGAGGTGATGACGTCCGTCGCGGTCACGCGGACGGTGGTGCCGTCCTGCTCGACGACGACGTCCGGCGCGATGAGGTCGATCAGCACCTCGGCGTGCGCGGGCGTGAGGTCCGTGGTCAGGTGCTCGCCGACGACGCGCGAGCGCGCCTCGACGTCGTGCCGCGCCTGAAGCAGCAGCGCGGGCGACTCGAACACGACCGAGCGGTCGCGCGTCCACGGCGACCACTGCATCCCGTCGAGGCGGTAGCTGTACTCGAAGTCGACGGCCGCCGGGCCGCTCGCGTTCATGTTGAGGCGAATCGACGGCGTCGCGCCCTGCGCGAAGTGTTCGACGGTCATCGCCTCGCGGTTGAGCACGAGGTCCTGCACGGCGAGCGTGGTGTCGGTCGTCATCGTGAGCGGCGCGGGCGCCGCGATCTCGAGGTTCGCGAAGATGCCGAGGAACTTCTCGCCGGTGTCCGCGACGCCGGTGAGCCCGCCGGGCGGCACGATCAGGTTGAAGCCCGAGATGGCGGGCAGCGAGATCGGCGCGATGGAGCCGCCGAGCGAGCCGGCGAAGGAGCCGAGCACGGACGTGATCGTCGTCGCGAGCGTCGCGGGGTCCTCGGTGATGAGGTCCGAGTTCGTCACCGACGGGTTCGTCGCGGTCAGCTCGCCGATCATCGGGACGATCTGGCCCGCGTCGACGGTCAGGTTGATCGTGATGTTGAGATCAGCCTGGTACGTCATGATGCGCACGTAGCGCTCCTGGCTCCAGACGTAGAAGTCCATCTGAACGCTCGGCAAGAGCAGCGCGAGCGTGGGCTCCCCGGCGGCGGTGCCTACGGTCACGCGGGGCGGCTCTTGCGGACGGATCGAGAAGGCGAGCGCCGCCGCTTCCTCGGGGAACGAGAGGTTCTTCAGCGAGCCGATCAGGATCGAGAAGAGGCCCGTCGAGATCTGCTGCGAGAGGCGCGTGCCGGCGCCGATGCAGAGGAGGCCTGCGTCGAACGCGCCGAACGCCGAGTAGTTGAGGTAGTCCTCGGCGAGGCCGATGGAGACGTGCGGCGGCGTCGCGAGGCCCGCCGGCGTGTTGCTGCGGAAGGTGTCGACGCGCGCGATCGACGGGCGGTTCCCGCCGCCCCAGTTGTCGGCGATGGTGCCGCCGCCGGAGCGGGGGCTCGTCGGCGTGAGCGCGGGGACGCAGGCGTTGTGCCCGGGGCTGACGGTGTAGTCGCCGTTCGTCGAGCGGAAGCCGCCGTAGAAGAAGACGCTCATGCCGTCGTTGACGGCCTCGCCGTCGCCGCCCGCCGCGAGCATGAACTGCCCGCTGCCGTGCGTGCCCGGCGAGAAGCCGCCGAGGAACGCCGCGCCGAGGTCGCCCTGCCCGTCCGTGCCGAGGAGCATCGGGACGCACTCGGTCGTGCCCGTGAAGTTGCACGTCGCGGTCGGTCCGGCGCCGTCAGGCGTCGAGCCCGTCGGGCAGCCCGTGTCGCCAGCCTTCGTGCAGAGCTGGCTCGAGATGGCGCCCTGCAGGATGCCGGTGACCTGGTCCTGCAGCATACCGACGATCGTGCCCTTGAACAGGTTGATGAAGAACGAGATGATCGTCCCGCCGAAGCCTGAGCCGGTGATCGAGATGTCCTCGTTCTCGAGCTCCTCGCCCGAGGTGAGCGTCGCGTCGGAGACGACGATGCGCGTGTAGCCGGCGCGCGCGGCGCGCGTCTCGGCGGCGAGGTCGATGTTGACCGTCAGGCCGACGTACGTGCGCGACCCGGCGCGCGTGTCGATGTCGGCGTGGAGCATCCCGAGGCTGGTGTCGATGGGCAGGCTCGCGCGGGCGCCAGAGCCGTCGCGGCTGTCGAGGATCACGCGCAGGTGGATGCTGAGGCGGTTGGGAGCCGTCGGCGTGATGTCGACGGAGTCAATCTCGCCGTGGACCATGCAGGTCGTGCCGCTGCCACACACCGTGTAGGTGATGTCCGGCAGGGGCCAAACGGTCGCGATCCTTCCGCCCGTCTCCGGCACGGCGAAGTCGAGGCCGCCCGGCAGGAACTGCGCGACGATGGCGTCGATGTTGTTCTCGATGAACGAGACGCCCGAGCTGGTCAGGCGGACCTGCGCGGAGTTGTCGATGCGCTCGGCGATCGGGAAGCCTCCCGGGATCGGCGCGACACCGCAGCCGGCGCAGCTCGAGCAGCTACCTCCGCCGCACGCGAACAGGAAGAGGACGACCGCCGCGACAAGGAAGTGCTGCGACTGCTGACGAAATCGAATCATTAGTCTCTCCCCGCGCGGCTCGCGCGTTGGCATCGGGGCGAGCGGGCCCCTCCGCGCTTAGATGCGGGCCCATGGTACCGCCGTTGTCGAACGCGAATCAATAGTGACGTCGGACACGAAGAGCGGTCCGGTGTGCGCGGGCGCCCACAGTTCGCCCACGAAAAAGGGCCCACGGCGATGTGCCGTGAGCCCTGCTTCGTGGCCGGCGAGCGCCGAAGCGTTCGCGAGGCGGGTCAGCTCAGTTCGTGATCTCGACGCCCTGCGCCGCGAACTCGCCGAGGAGCTCCCAGGCGTTGCACGTCGTCGCGGGATCGCAGACGTCGGTCATGCCGGCTGCGTTGGTGTGACAGCTGAAGGTCACCGCGTCGCAGAGCGCGTTGGGCTTGGCCATCCAGCCCGACTGCGGATCGTCGCAGTAGGTGGCGTTCGAGAGGGAGCCGGCGACGAGCGCGCAGAGCGTGGTGTCGAGCGTCGGGGGCACGCTGACGTGGCGCGCCTTGGCGTCCTCGACGCGGATGTAGGCGCGGAGCACGCCGCCGCTCGCGGTGTCGTAGCTGGAGGTGCCGCGGGCGCCGACGCAGCTGCGGCTGTCGGTCATCGGGGCGCTGACGAGCTCGAGGTTGTAGACGGGGAGCTCGACGACGAGGAGCGTCGGGTCGGTCTTGTCGAAGACGGGGATCGTGAGCGGGCCCGAGCCGACGTACGGAGCGGTCGAGAGGCTCTCGCTCGCGATGGCGCCGGTGACCGAGATGGGATCCCAGCGGTTGACGTCGCCGGGGGTCGGCGCGCCGCCGAGCGTGAAGGCGAAGGTGCCGTCCGCCGCGCGCACGCCGAAGCCGGTGCGCACGGTGGCGGGGCCGTCACCCGAGGCGGGCGCGTCGGCGAGCTGGATCAGCCAGTTGAAGGACTCGGCGTCGAAGGCGCCGTTGAGCAGGCCGCGCACGGTGGCGGAGATCAGCGGGCTGCCCGTCGGCGCCGTCAGGCGGAGCGCCGCGAGGCGAAGCTCGGGGGCGGTGGGGCGGTCGGCGTTCGACGCGCGCAGGCAGCACGCGCCGGTCTGGTTCGCGGGGGCCGGCGCGGTGTCGGGGCATACGGGCGTCACGGGGCCGAGGTCGGTCCCCGGGCCAGCGTCGACCGGCGGCGTCGGCGTCACGTCGTCGTCGCCGCAGCCAACCAAGAACGCACCCGCGAGAGCGAGCGCCACCAGCGAAGTCAGTCGAGTCGTCATCCCTAGCTCCTGTTTGTGCACGAAGCAGCGAAGCTCGCACGCGCGCGCTCAGGCGGTCAAGCGGACGACTTGCACGAAGCCTCGCGCCTCGGAGCGCGCGCTCAGTGCGCCTGCACCGCCTGGATGCGCTCCTGCGCGCGCGTCGCGGCGGCCGGGTCACGCGGGCGGATCGCCTCGATGTAGCGGCCATAGGCGCGGATCGCGTCGTCGGAGCGGTGGAGCTGCTCGTAGCAGACGGCGAGGTCGAACATCGCGTCGGTGTTCGTCGGCGCGAGGCGCAGCGTGCGCTCGTACTCGGGGATGGCCTCCTCGTATTTTTCTGCGCTGCGGAGCGTGATGGCGAGGTTGAGCGCGATCTGCGCGTCGTTGGGCTGCGCGGTCGCGGCGGCGCGCAAGGCGACGGCGGCCTCGTCGAAGCGGCGCGCGGAGCGCAGCGCGACGGCGAGGTTGTTGAGGAGCTGCGAGTCGTTGGGGACCTGCGTCAGCCCGGCTTGCAGGGCGGCGATGGCTTCGTCGGGCTTGCCGAGGTGGCGCAGCGCGGAGCCGAGGTTCGCCCAGCTCGAGGCGTCGTGCGTGTCGAAGGCGACCGCCTTCCGGAGCGGCTCGACGGCGTCCTGCCAGCGGCTCATGCGCAGATAGACGGCGCCGAGCAGCGCCCAGCCCTGCGAGCTGTTCGGCTCGAGGTCGGTGACGCGCTGAAACGCGGCGAGCGCGCCCGGAAGATCGTTTTGAGTGCGTAGGATCGTGCCGGTCGTCAGCCAAGCGGCGGCGTGCGCGGGGCGGAGGCGCGTCGCCTCGCGCGCCTCGCGGAGCGCGTCGGGGAGGTGCCCTGCGCGCTTGTGCTCGAGGGCCATGCGGTAGTGCACGTCGGCCTCGTCGGCGCGCGCCGGGGCGGCGAGCAGCGTCGAGGCGGAGAGGAGCGCGAGCGCGAGGGCGGTGAGGAGCGGCGTGCGGCGGAACGTGAGCATCGGGACTCCCTTGACGCGAAACGGCTGCGTGAGCCTCGGAAACGTGCGGTGCAAAGGACGCACGGTCGAGCGTCGCGATTCACTCGAGGCTGGCTGGCGTCGGCGACGGCCTCGGCTAAGTAGCGCGCGAACGGCAGCCGAGAGACACGGAGCGACGAGCCTTGGACGACACGAGCGACGAGCAGACCGGGCAAGTTCGCGTGCACGAGCGCGGCGGAGATCGGGCGATCGACGGCATCCTGCGCCTCGTCGAGGAGGCCTCGCGCGAGCGGCCGCTCGAGGACGTGCTGACGACGCTCTGCGCGGAGGTCTCGGGCATCATGCGCGCGCCGATCGCGAGCGTGTACCTGCGCGAGGAGGACGACGCGGGCGACATCGTGCTCGTGATGCGGGCGAACGTCGGCTTCCCGCACGACGCGGTCGGGCGCGTGAAGCTGAAGCTCGGCGAGGGCATCACGGGCTTCGTCGCGCAGAACCTGCGGCCGGCGTCGGTCGCCGTCGCCGAGAGCGAGACGCACTACAAGCACGTGCCGGGGCTCGGCGAGGAGCAGTTCCCGTGCTTCGTCGCGGTGCCGGTGCTGCTCGGCGGCGCGTGCGCGGGCGTGCTCGTGCTGCAGCGCCGCGCGGGGGATCCGTTCGATATGGCGTCCGTCGCGCTGACGACGGCGATGGCGACCTTCGTCGCGCACGCGCTCGAGCGCGCGAGGGCGCGCGCGGCAGAGGGCGAGGCGACGACGGGGCGCCCGGGGCAGAGCGCGCGGCTCGCGGGCG
>CAIUAC010000323.1 GCA_903896985.1 uncultured Sandaracinus sp. | reverse complement strand
CAGCACGAGCACCCGACGCAGGCGCTGCTCGACGCGTTCACGATCCGCAAGCACAAGGGGCGCCTCGATGGCCTCGTCGTCACGATCTGCGGCGACGTGATGCACTCGCGCGTCGCGCGCTCGAACGCGCTGCTGCTGCGGCTCTTCGGCACCGAGGTGCGGGTCGTCGGGCCGCGCACGCTGATGCCGCCCGAGATGGCGCAGTACGGTGTGAAGGTCTTCGACTCGCTCGAGCCGGCGCTCGAGGGCGCGGACGTCGTGATGGTCCTGCGGATTCAGCTCGAGCGGCTCAAGGGCGCGCTCTTGCCGAGCCTCCGCGAGTACGCGCGCACCTTCGGCGTCGGCGCGCGGACGCTCGCCTACGCGAAGCCTGATGCGCTCGTGATGCATCCGGGGCCGATGAATCGCGGCGTCGAGATCTCCGCCGAGGTCGCCGACGGGACGCAGAGCGTGATCCTCGAGCAGGTCGAGGCGGGCGTCGCCGTGCGCATGGCGGTGCTGTACTTGCTCGCGGCCGAGCCGGGCGAGCGGGCGGGCGGCTGATGGCGCGCTGCGCGACCGGGCTCGACCGGCTCGCGGCGGGGGAGGCGGACGTCGTCGCGCTCGTGCGCGGCAGGCGCATCGGGCTCGTCGCGCACCCGGCGAGCGTGGATTCGCGGCTCGTGCACGCGAAGGATGTGCTCGTGCGGGCGGGCGCGAAGCTGTGCGCGCTGTTCGGTCCCGAGCACGGCTACGGCGGCGAGGCGCAGGACATGATCGGCGTCGCGGAGCTGCGTGACGCGGAGACGGGCGCGCAGATCCGGACGCTCTACGGAGCGAGCGAGGCGGAGCTCTCACCGAAGCGCGAGTGGCTCGAGGGGCTCGACGCGATCGTCATCGACCTGCAGGACGTCGGGAGCCGCTACTACACGTTCGTGTGGACGGCGGCGCTCGTGCTGCGCGCGGCGGCCGCGGCGGGCGTCGAGACGATCGTGCTCGACCGGCCGAACCCGCTCGGCGGAGAGGTCGTCGAGGGCGCGCCGCAGCGCAGCGGCTATCGCTCGTTCGTCGGGCTGTACGACGTGGCGGTGCGGCACGGCATGACCATCGGCGAGCTGGCGCTGATGGTGCGCGACCTCGTGAAGCTCGACGCGAGCGCGCTCCGGGTCGTCGAAATGCGGGGCTGGGCGCGCGCGCTGCACTTCGGCGAGACGGAGCTGCCGTGGGTGCTGCCGTCGCCGAATATGCCGACGCCGGAGACGGCGCTCGTGTATCCGGGCGGCTGCCTGATCGAAGGGACGAACCTCAGCGAGGGGCGCGGCACGACGCGGCCGTTCGAGGTCTGGGGCGCGCCCTTCGTCGACGGGCGCGCGCTCGCCGAGGCGGTGCGCGGACCGGGCGCGCAGCTGCGCGCGCTGACGTTCGAGCCGACGTTTCACAAGCACGCCAAGCAGCGCTGCGGCGGCGTGCAGGTGCACGTCACGGACGCGCGCGCGCTGCGCTCCTACGAGCTGTATCTGCGCGCCCTCGCGCAGGTGCGGGCGCAGGCGGGGGACGCGTTTCGCTGGCGCACGGAGACGTACGAGTACGTCAGCGACCGCCCCGCGATCGACCTGCTGACGGGCGGACCTGAGTTCCGCGCGGCGGTGGACTCGGGCGACGCGGGCGCGCTCGAGCGCGTGCTCGAAACGGAGGCGGCGGGCGCCGCGCGGTTCGCGCTGGAGCGCTCGGCGTGGCTGCGCTACGGCTGAGGCGGCGACGCGAGGGAGGCCGCGAGTGGGCTGAGGCGGCGACGCGAGGGAGGCCGCGAGTGGGCTGAGGCGGCGACGCGAGGGAGGCCGCGAGTGGGCTGAGGCCCCGCGCCAACTGAGTTGATCTTCTCGCGCATCGGCCCGAGAATGGTCGCGAGATGCCTGCAACATCGTTGGCGGAGGGGGTGAAGCTCGCGGGGCGCTACGCGTACGTCCGGGAGCTCGGGCGGGGCGCGATGGGGCGCGTGATGCTCGTCGCGGACACGGCGGAGGGCGGCGTCCGGCGGGCGGCGAAGGTCATGCCGGCGGCGGAGGCGGAGCGGCTCGCGTGGGAGCTCGAGGCGCTCGCGCGCGTCTCGCACCCGGGGCTGGCGAAGGTGTTCGAGCTGCTGCGGCTCGACGCGCCGCTGGGCGGGGCGTTCGGGCTCGAGGCGGGGGTG
>CAIUAC010000322.1 GCA_903896985.1 uncultured Sandaracinus sp. | reverse complement strand
GCGGCGGCGCGTCGGCGGGCCTCTGGATCACGGGCGTCGCGAGCGAGCCCGCCGGGGTCGCCGCGTGGCGCACGGCGAACACGTTCCGGCTCGGGCGGGGCGGCACGGCGGGGCGGGGCGGCGGCGGCGGCGCCGCGGCGTCGGATGGCATGGCCGGTGGCGCGACCGACATCGTGGTGAGGTGAGCGATGCGACGTTTTCCATTCGTTTTTGTGGTCGCTCCCCTCTACGCCGCGCTCGCGCTCGCGGGCTGTTACGACTCGCACATCTGCGGCACGCCCGAGGTGTGCAACTTCGTCGATGACGACTGCGACGGCCTGATCGACGAGGGCTTCCGCGACGAGGCGGGGCTCTACTCGTCGGCCGACAACTGCGGCGGCTGCGGCGTCGTCTGCGACGCGGTCTTCCCGTCCGCGCTCGTCACCGAGTGCCGCATCGACGCCGAGAGCGTCCCGCCGTTCGCGGCGTGCGCGCTCGTCTCCTGCGCGCCCGGCACGCACCTCGCGGGCTCGAGCGCGTGCGTGCCCGACGTGCCCTCGCTCTGTCTCAGCTGCACGACGGACGCCGACTGCGCCGTGCGCGCGCCGGGCGCGTCGTGCGTGCTCACGGCGACGGGGCAGACGCGCTGCGCGACGCCCTGTGAAGGGCCGCTCGACTGCCCGCCGGGCTTCGAGTGCGGCGGCACGCGCGCGCAGCCCGGCTGCGTGCCGACGAGCGGCGTCTGCGCCTGCGGGCCCGAGACGGTCGGCGCGGAGCTCGGCTGCTTCGTCTTCGCGGCGGATGGGCATTCCTGCGCGGGCGTGCAGACGTGCGGAGAGGCGGGCTTCTCCGGCTGCGCCGCTGCGCTCGCCGAGACCTGCAACCACCTCGATGACGACTGCGACGACACCGTCGACGAGGACTTCCGCGACCCGACGGGGCTGTACGTCTCGCGCCTCGCGTGCGGCGACTGCGCGACGCCGTGCGTCGAGCCCGGGCCCAACATGACGGCGACCTGCTCGGCCGACCCGGCCGGCGCCGAGGGCGTGCGCTGCGACGTCGTGTGTCAGACGGGCTTCGTCGACGTCGACGGGATCCTCGCGAACGGCTGCGAGTGTCGGCGCTTCGACGGCAGCGGCCCCCCGCCCGTCGTCGGCGGCGACGGCGACTGCGACGGCGTGCCCGACGACACGACGACCTTCGTGTACGTGGCGACGACCGGCAGCGACACCAACCCGGGCTCGCTCGCCCGGCCGATGCGCACGCTGCAGGCCGCGCTCGCCGCCGCCCGCGCCGCGCGCAAGAGCGTGCTCGTCGCGACGGGCGTCTACGCGGGCTTCGACGTCGTCGGCGGGGTGTCGATCTACGGCGGCTACTCGCCCGACTTCACCGACCGCGACCTCGACCTCTACCCGGTGACGCTCGAGAACCTGACGGCGCGCCCCGGCACGCCGGCGCTGCGCTGCAACGGCGTGCGCACGGCGACGCGGATCGAGGGCTTCACCGTGGTCGGCACGGACGCGACGGCGGCGAGCGAGGGCAGCACCGCGGTCTTCTCGGACGGCTGCGACGCGACCGTGTCGTTCGCGGAGCTGCAGGTGCTCGCGGGGCGCGCGTCGGACGGCGTCCGCGGGGACTCGTCGAGCGACAACCTTTCGGAGATCGGGCTCGTCTCGCTCGATCAGCTGAACGGCACCAACGGCGCGGACGGTCGGACGGGCACGCCGACGGGCAGCCTCTGCACGACGGTCAGCGGAGGCACCTCCGGCGCCAAGATGTGCCCCGGCGGCAGCGTCAGCGGCGGCGCGGGCGGCGCGGCGGCGTGTCAGGACCCGGGCTGCACGAACGGGCGCGCCTGCGGCAACGGCGGCTGCACGGACTACACCGTCGGCGGCGTCTGCGACATGGCCGCCGTGCTCGCGAGCGCGGTCGCCAACCCCGCGGCGGGCACGGGCAGCGGCACGGGCGCCGGGGTCGCGGGCGAGCTGACCTACAACGCGCCGACCGACCGCGGCATCTGCAACTTCTGCGACGACAATCCGTCGCTCGCGCGCTTCGGCGGCAGCGGCGGCGACGGCAGCCTCGGGGCGAGCGGCGCGGCGGGGCTCGGCTGCGCGGGCTTGCCCGCGTTCGACGCGCTGACCGGGACCGTCAGCGGCGGAGCCGGGACGAACGGCTCGGCGGGCGCGAACGGCGCAGGCGGCGGAGGCGGCAGCGCGGGCGCGGGCTTCCTCGTCATCGGCGACACCAGCGGCGGCTGCAGCAGCATGAGCGGTGGCTCGGGCGGCGGCGGTGG
>CAIUAC010000321.1 GCA_903896985.1 uncultured Sandaracinus sp. | reverse complement strand
TGTAGCCCAGCGGTGGCGCGCGGCGCGTAGCCAGTAACGGCGAGCCCGAGCGCGACGGTGAAGAGCGACGCGACGGCTGCGGTGGAGACTGGACGGCTCATGTCGCCACTGTAGACGGCCGAGCCGCGCTTTAGTTCAGCACCTTTCGTCGGCCTCGTTGGCGTCGAGCGCTCGGTCGCGAAGTGCGTTCATCAGGTGGGCTTTCTTCCCACGCGCGCGACGAGGACGAGCACCAGCACGACGGCTTGTCCGAAGACGAGCAGCACCAGCCAGGGGCTCGCGCCAGACAGGCTGGCGAAGGTGACTCGGCCGAGCGCGCCCACCCGCCCAAGCGTCGGCATGATCACGGGCTGGAGCAGGCCGAACACGATGGCGCCGACGAACAGGCCTGAGAGACCCGCTACCCAGGCGTCGAGACGCCCCTCTCCTGCTTCGGCCACGACGGTGCCGGGGCAGTAGCCTGCGGTCGCCATGCCGACGCCGAAGACGATGCCGCCCACGAGGTTGGCCAGGATCCGCGTCGGCGGGATGGGAGCGCTCGCCGCAAAGCCGAGGTCGACGCCCGCCTGGATCGCAAACGCGCCGACGACGAGCGCCGTGAACATGAACCGCATCACGGTCAGGTCGCGAAAGCGATAGACGTTCACGATGCGCGCGTAGTGCGTGAGCCCGGCCTTTTGCAGCGACCAGCCGAACAGGACTCCGAGCGCCAGCGCCTTCGCGAGGTCGAGCATCAGTCGGCCCTCCCGCGGTACCAGAACCAGGCGGTGGGAATGCCCCCGGCGAACATCCCCGCCATGAACAGAAAGGCCGCAGGCGCGAGCGCGGCGCCCCCGGAGATGGCGAGCCCGCTCGTGCAGCCGCCCGCGATGCCCGCGCCGACCTGCACGAGGACGGCGCCCAAGAACGCGATGAACAGGCGCAGCTTGCGGCTGGCGCCGAAGCGGGGCTGCCACTGCGCGTCAGGGAGCCACCGCCACCGCGCCTCAGCCGAGAGCTTGCTCGACGCGAAGGAGCCTGCGAGCACGCCGACGACCAGCCACACCTGCCAGGTGATCCCCGGCGTCATGAGGTGCCCGTAGTACTGGCTCGACGGGAAGAGCCAGCGTCCGACATACGCGGCGAGCTTGTCGAAGGCGCCCGACGCGGCGAGCGGTCGGCCGTAGACGACCTCGGAGAACGCGACCACGAGGCCGAGCAGCGCGCCGGCGCCGTAGGGGCTCCAGGTCTTGGCTCGCAGCCACGTGAGCAGTGAGCGACGCTCCGCGGCCACCGCGCGCCGAGTGACGAAGTAGAGCGCCACCGTCAGCAGCGCGGCGAGCACCGCGAGAGCGCGATCGGCCGTCGAGGACGTCGTTGCTCGGGGCGGAGGGCTCGTCGTCGGTGGGGTCGGAGGCGGCGTCGCGGTGCCGATCGCGACCGCGAGGTAGCGCTCCGCGCGCGCCGAGGCGTCGCGCGGGTGACAGGCGGCGCAGGAAGACACCGGATCGGCGAGCGGGTCCTGCAGGCCCAGGTGGGCCAGGTCCTTCGCCGAGGCCGCAGGGTCGCCCGCATGACACGAGGCACACAGGTCTCCGAACCCGTGGTCGAGGTGCCAAGGCTGCGCGCTCTGCAGCACCGGACGCAGGCCCTGGGTCTCGTGGCAGGTCACGCAGGACGACGCGTTCGACGTGCATTGGGCAGCTGCAGGCCCCGCCATCACCGCGATGGCCACCGCCGACAAGAGTGGAAGCCAGGCCCGCACAGCCAGCTGGGCAGCATCTTTCGAGCCAGCCGCCTCGAGGAGAGGTCGTCCTGGATGAGTCACAACGTCGGCCTGGTCAGAGTCAGTCTGTCAGGGCGCCGCTCGGGTTCCAGAGGCCCTGATGGGCGCTGAAGCCCCCGGTGAAGAGCGTCGCGAGCAGCCCGCCGACGAACGAGCCGACGATCCCGAGCAGCGTCGTGCCCACGAAGCCCATCGACTGTGTGCCCGGCATGAGCG
>CAIUAC010000320.1 GCA_903896985.1 uncultured Sandaracinus sp. | reverse complement strand
CGGTCCCCGCAGCGGCCCCGGCCCCCGTCGCAGCCGCGGTCCCCGCAGCGGCCCCGGCCCCCGTCGCCGCCCCAGTCCCCGTGGCAGCCCCGGTCCCGGTCGCCGCAGCGGCAGCCACCTCCAGTCCGTCGCCAGCCCCCGCCTCGATTCCGGCCCCGGCCCCGGCGTCCGTCCCGCCCGCGGCCCCACCGCTCGCCGCGCACCTCCTGTCGCAGCGCGACTCCGAGCCGAGCGCCGAAAGCCCGCTGGTCTACCGCGAGCGCACCTGGGTCGTGCCGCCACGCACGCCTGAGGAAGCCGCTGCGCAAGCCCTCCTCGGCGAGCTGCACTCGCTGCGGCAGCAGCTTGCCGAGCGCCCCGCGGGCAAGTTCATCAACCTCGCGGTCTTCGATCACGCCTGGACGGATCGCCCGCTCCGCGCACCGCTCGCGACGTTGCAGTGGAAGGACTGGCGCGGAGAGCCTGAGCTGGCCTTCCCCGCCCGCGACCGCGCGGCGCGCCCGAGCGGAGCGCAGCCCGTCGCCGTCGAGCCGTCGCAGGCGGCGTCGGCATCCCAGCCCTCCACGCCAGCCGGCCCCCCGTCCCAGCCGGCTCCCGCGCTTTCTCCGCAGCCCGTCGCGGTGACGGCCGCCCCCTCACAGCCCGCACCGGCCCCGGTGCCCGCCCCCGCCGCGGTGCAGGTGCCGCAGGCAGCGCCCATCCCGCAGCGCAAGCGCGTGACGACCGCGGAGTCCACAGATGACCGGCTCGCGCACGCTTTCGAGGCTTGCCAGGATCTGCCGTTCCTCGCTTCAGCGGGGGATGGCCTCGAGTTCGCCGTGCGGCTGCTCGGCGAGGTCGTCCCGTGCGAGGCGATCACCGGCGCGCTCTACGACATCAACACCGACGAGCTCCGCCTCGTCGCGCTGAGTGGTCCCGGAGCCGACGAGCGCAAGGGCGAGGCGGTCCCCGCGAGCGCCGGGCTCTTCGCCGCCGCGACCAAGCTGAGCGGGCCCATGCTCGTCGACGATGTGCCGAACGACCGCCGCTTCGATCCGGGCGTCGATGGGCGTGTCGGCGTGGAGGCGAGCACGATGCTGTTGCACGCGATTCTGCACGAGGGACGGCTCCTCGGCTTGGTGCAGCTGCTCAACCGCAGCGGACAGCCGCAGTTCAGCGGCGCGGACGGCAACATCGTCACCTACGTCGCGAAGCAGCTCGCCGAATTCCTCTACGCGCAGCGCACCGCGGACAAGCGCCCGCCCGCCGGCATGACCGTCGCGAAGCCACGCCGTTGAGCTTCACCGGCGCTCATCCGGACGCGTGCGCGCGGTGCGGCAAGGCCCCCGCCTATTGCGTGTGCGACCGCGTCGTCGTGCACGAGGACGTGACGACGCGCGTGCTCGTGCTGCAGCACCCGCAGGAGCCGGACGTCGCGCTCGGCACCGTGCCTCTGCTGCTCGCGTCGCTGCCGAACCGCGTCACCGTGCGGGTCGGGCTGTCGTGGCCGTCCCTCGCGGCCGCGCTCGAGGAGCCCGCCGACGTCGCGCGCTGGGGCGTGCTCTACCCGATGTCGCTCAAGAAGCCGGTGCCCGAGGCCCACGCGTCGCGGCCCTTCCTGGTGCTCGACCGGAACGGCGATCCGCGGCCCGCCGGCGCGCCGCCGCTCGAGGGGATCCTCGCGCTCGACGGCACCTGGAGCCAAGGCAAGACGCTCTGGTGGCGCAACCCCTGGCTGCTGAAGCTCCCGCGCGTCGTGCTGCGGCCGACCGAAGCCGGCATCTACGGCAAGCTGCGACAGGAGCCGCGCCGCGAGCACGTCTCGACGCTCGAGGCGGTCGCCGACGCGCTCGTCGGGAACGGCGAGCCGATGGCCGTGCGCGACGATCTCCGACGCGCGATGCGCACGATGGTCCAGCGCGCGCGCGACGCGCGCACGCGGCGCGCCGAGCGCAAGCG
>CAIUAC010000319.1 GCA_903896985.1 uncultured Sandaracinus sp. | reverse complement strand
TGCTCAGTGCCGTAATAGATGCAGGGGATTCCATCTTCGGTCAGCAGATACGCGAGCGCCGCCTTGAGGCGCGCGCGCCCCTCTTCGAAGTGCCCCTCTGCGCCGTCCGTGAACTCGTAGAGGAAGCGCGGCACATCGTGGTTGTCGAGGAAGTTCACGAGCGCATCGCGCGGCGCGACGCCGATGCCGCCGGGCTGCGGCGTGAGCCCGTAGCGGCATCCGGAACACGTCCGGCATGTGGAAGAACTCGATCGGCGCCGCGACCGCCTCACCAAACAATGTATACGACTGAATCCCGCGTGAGTCGTAGTCGGGATCGTACGCGGTGAGGCGCGTCAGCGGGCTCGCGGTGCCCGAGCCGTAGACGTTGTCGTCAGGTCACGACGCCGCTGCAGCGCGAGCTCAGCGCGCTGCTCGCGCCCGCTTGAGCGCTCGCGCGCGTCCGCGCCGACGCGCGACGGCGAGCGCGAGGACGGCGCAAGCGAGCGGGGCCGACCACGCGCCACGCACCGCGGGCTCCGCGATGCGACAGCCACAGCCGCTCGAGAGGTCCCCGCGCGGCGTGCGGGTGGCTCCTCCGCCGTCGACGCTCGGGACTCCACCGTCCCATCGCGCCGCGCCGAGGTCGCCGAGCGACGTGCCCGCGTCGAGCGGCTCGCCTGCGTCCAAGCGCGCTCCAGCGTCCGCGTCGCCCGTGCACATCGAAGCGGTCGGCGTGCCCGGGTATCGGTGCGCGAGGAGGAAGTCGAAGCCCGCCCGGATCGACGTGGGAGGCCAGCTCGAGTGCCCATAGCCGACCTGCAGATCCGTCTCTTGCGGCACGGAGAAGCGCGTCCACTGCGCCTGCAGGCGTGACGCAGAGCCGCCCGTGTAGTTGGGGTCGTCGGCCCCGTAGTACATGTGGATCGCGGCGGCGTAGGTCGGGTCCGCGAGGGCCGTGACGGCGTAGAACGGCGCCGCCATCGTGAAGACCGCGGCGATGCCCGTGGTGCCCTCGTACGCGAGCAAATACGCGAACGCTCCGCCCGCCGAGTGGCCCGCGAAGTACGTGCGCGTCTCGTCGACGTTCAGCTCCGCGCGCACCGCGTCGAGCGCGGCGGCGACGGTCGGGACGTCCGCGTCGCTCCAGCCGGCGCCCGTCGCCTGCGGCAGCACGAGCACCACGCCGAGCGCCTCTGCGTCGCCCTCGAGCGTCGCGTGGTAGCCCTCGGGCGTACCGCCCGCGCCGTGCAAGAAGAGCATGAGCGGCAGTGGGTCGCACGGCCGCACCGAGGTCGGCAGATAGCGCGTCGCGCGCAGCCCGCCTCCGAGATCGAGCGTCCGCCAGCCGGGCGCCTGCGCCGCGGCGCTCGACGTGAGTCCGAGCGCGATGGCCATCATGAACGCGAAGGAGACCCAGAGACGCATGGGGCTCAGCGTAGCGTCAATCCGCACCTCACGGCCCAGTCGACGGACACCGCGCCGCTGTTGCCCGCGCTCGCGCGTAGTCGCCTGTAGGAAGCCGGCGACGCCATTCTCCAGCTATCAGGACAAAGATATCGAGCGGAAGCTGTCTCAGGCGACGGGGGCACAGAGGGAAGCGACCCAGCTACGGCGCGAACATCTCCGCGAGGAGCGTGAGCACTTTGCGCTGGGTGCTGGCGTCGAGGCGTCCGAGCTTCTTGACGAGCCGCGCTCCGTCGACCGTGCGGAGCTGGTCGAGCACGATGGCGCCGTCCTTCTTCTGGAATTTGCAGGCGATACGCGTCGGGTACGGGCGCCCGCGAGTGGTCATCGGCGCGACCAGCACCGTGCGGAGGTTGGCGTTCATCTCGTCGGGCGAGACCACCAGGCAGGGGCGCGTCTTCTGGATCTCGGCGCCGACCGTCGGGTCGAGGTTCACCAGGACGACGTCGAAGCGACGCACTACCAACGCCACTCTGCCTCGTCCCACGCGGTCGCCGAGGCCGCATCGCCGTCGACGAGCGCATCGTCGCCGTTGGCGCGCATCGTTTGAAAGGCCTCGCTCCAGCCCTCCCGCGTCCGCTTCGGAGACCGGATGATGAGGCAGTTGCCGTCCACCTCGAGCTCCACCTCGCCGGACAGGCCCGTCTGCTCGAGGACGAGCTTCGGGAGTCGTAGCCCCTGCGAGTTGCCGATGCGAACGATGTGAGCCTTCATCGCGTCGTGCCTCCGTGTGGCCACATTGTAGTCACGTGGCGCGCGCCGGAGCAAGGTGGGTCCCCCGACGCTTCCCCGCGAGGCCGGACCGCGGCGTCCGCGCCACGGCGCGCGGCGAAGCGTCGACGAGGGCGCAGTCGCGCGCCCGAGCGCCATCAGGCTGCCCACGCGCCCCTGGTGCGCGGCGATGCGCGCGGGAGTCAGGCTCGTCACCGTCAGCGTCGACGACGAGCGTGTACTCGGCGTCTGCGGCGCGCTCGAAGGCGACGACGCCCGCGTCTTGCTCCGCGCCGACTCGCTCGGTTAGATCGTGCAGCTGGTGGCCTGGATGGCGCCGATGCTCGGCGAGGTCGGGTGCCAGCACGTGGCCTGGAAGTCGGCCGTGGAGCCCTCGACGGCGCGTCGACGGGGCGGAAGTAGGGGAGTCCGGTGCTGCCGCCTGCGTTGATGGCGCGCGCGGCGATGTCCGTGAACGTGTTGCCGTGCACGAGGATGTCGGAGGAGCCGCCCTTCATCTGGATGCCGCCGCCGCTCGAGTCCGAGAAGGCGCAGCCGTGGATGAAGCCGCGGTGGCAGCCGACGTGATCGATCGCGTCGCCTGCGTTGCAGCGCAGCGCGCGGCTGTCGAGGACGAAGTAGTCGTCGAGCCCCGAGAGCTTGATGCAGTCGTTGTTGCCGCCCGTGCCGATGTCGCGCACCTCGACGTCACGCAGCACGACGTGGTGCGCGGGGGTGTCGAAGGTGCCGCCGTCGTCGATGTTGAGGCCATTGATCGCCGCGTTCGTGAGGACGAGGTGCTGCAACACCACATAGGCGACGTCGCTGAGGTGCAGGACCTCGGGGCCGCCGTCCCCATCTCCACACAGAGCGACGGTCAGGGGACGAGCGCAGGCGGACGGGCGTTCGCCGCAGCGGATTGTTTGCCGGGGTCGCTCGAAGGTCATCTCACGTCCCTCCGCGAGGAGACGGACCCCGTCCGATGAGCACGGCCCCCGATCGGCGCGAGCCACCGAGCACGGCCCCCGACCGGCGCGATCCCCAAAGGTTCGCGCTGCCTGACCTCGCCCGCGCTCAGCCCCGCCTCACCGCCGCTGCGCGCTCGGCACGTAGACCGCTGC
>CAIUAC010000318.1 GCA_903896985.1 uncultured Sandaracinus sp. | reverse complement strand
GCGAGGCGCGACTGGCTCAGGACGAGCGCGACGGTCGCGACGACGATGGGCGACATCAGCGGCTCGAACGGGAAACCGTGCGGGGCGATCGTGCGGCGCATCTTGCCCCAGCGCGTGTGCCGCTCGACCGTGCGCTGCACGGTGCAGTCCACGTTGCGGTTCTCGACCGGCGCCATGCAGACGCGGACGGCGACGCCGTGCCGCGTGAAGATCTGCGCGAGCACGTGGTCCTCGGCGAGCACGTCCGCGACGGCGCGGAACCCGCCGACGGCCTCGAGGTCACACGCCCTCATCGCCATCGACTTGCCGATGCTCACGGGCCGCCCGACGAGCGTCGCGCTCGTGACGACCGCGGGCGCGACGTAGGCGAGGAGCTGCAGGTTCTCGAGCGCCGCGCCGACGGTGCGCTCCCCCGCGCCGACGATCACGCTCGTGACGAGCCCGACGCCCGGCTCATCGAGCGCCGCGACGAGGTCGCGCACGTAGCTCGGTCGGACGCGCACGTTGGCGTCGCTGACGATGAGCACCCCACCGGTCGCCTCCTCGGCGAGGCGGAGCAGCTGCGCGACCTTCGGGTTGAGCGCGGCGTTCGGGTCCGTGACGACGAGGCGCGCGTCGAGCTGCTTGTTGATCGCGAGGAACGCCCGCACGACCGGCACGGCGGGATCGGAGAGCGACGACACGCCGAGCAGCAGCTCGACGTCGGGCCAGTCGAGCTTGGCGAAGGAGCGCAGGTTCTCGGCGAGCTCGTCCTCGCGCCCGGCGAGCGGCTTGAGGATGCTGACGCGCGGCAGCGCGCGCTGCGCGCTGGAGAGAGCGCGCGCACGCGCGGCGACGCGGAGGCGACCGCGGACGAGCCCGACGACGAACGAGCCCATGAGGAGGAGATAGACAGCGGCGCTGAACGCGCTCACGGAGAGCAGCAGAGCATCGGTGTTCGACATGGACCTCGAGCGTTCGGGCTCGATGTGTCGAAGGGCTCACGGCGCGGTGCAGGTTCTGCGACACGCCCGCGTCGACGTGCAGTTGCGACGTGCCCGCCGTGCGCTCGGCACGGCGCCGTCACGCGCGAGCGCGCCGCAGCTACCGCGGACCGCCGAAGACCTGCAGCCCGTACGGGCCGTAGCCGCGATACATCCGCACGTTGACCTTCACGCGCGCCGAGGTCAGCGGGCAGAAGCGCACGCGCGGGAACGCGTCGTGCTCAGCGTCGCGCGCGAGCTCGCTGCCGAGCGCGTCCCGCACGATCAGATCGAGCTCCGCGACCGAGGGCGCGCCCGCGCCGAGCACGACGTAGCACTGCCCGGCTTCGACGGAGACCTCGTGATCGACGGCCTCGCTCGTCCGGAGCTGCCCCGCGATCAGGTCCGTCACGGCGACGCGCCCCTCGCCGGTCGCCGCGTGCCGCGCGCGCACGCGCTGCGCCGGGAACGTCGTGCCCGTGCCCCCGACGGGGAACGTCGCGCGCCGCGAGGGCGCCTCGGTCGGCCCGTTGGCGCTCGAGCCGAGCACCTGCCACGCGATGGCGCCCGTCCCGGCGACGAGCGTGATGGCCAAGCGATACGCGCCCGCGGTCGGCGGGCACACCGGGCGCAGCAGCCCGAGCGACGCCGTCGCCTCGTGCGTGCCGTCCGTCTGCAGGGTCTCGTCGACGCGCGCGTCCGGCGCACGCAGCGCGAGATCGACGTCGGTGACGCCGTCCTCTGCGGCGACGAGCACGCGGTAGCAGCGCCCCGGCACCACGGTCACCTCGCGCTCGACGCGCTGCCCCGCGACGAGCACCTCGCGCGCCCCAGACGTCACCGGCGCCATGCCCGCGCCCGACGCGCGCACG
>CAIUAC010000317.1 GCA_903896985.1 uncultured Sandaracinus sp. | reverse complement strand
CGCGGCGAATGTACGCCTGGCGCATGGGCGAGATCTTCCCCGACGCGAGCATCGAGGTGCTTCGCGGGATGGAGGGCGCGCGCGTGAAGGCGACGTACGAGCGGCTCGGGCAGGCTTACAACGTCTCGTGGCGCGGGCGGCGCTACGACCGCGAAGACCCGGAGTCCGCGGACCCGCCGAACCAAGCCATCAATCACGCGGCGACGGCGGTGCTCTCGTGCGCGAGCGTCGCGACGGCGGTGACGGGGGCGATCCCGCAGCTTGGGTTCATCCATGAGCACAGCGGCATCGCGTTCTGTCTCGACATCGCGGACCTCTTCCGCGATTCCATCACCGTGCCGGCGGCGTTCGCGGCGGTGAAAGAGCAGCGCGCGAAGCCGGACGAGGCGCTCGAGCGCGTCGTGCGCAGGCTCGTCGGCAAGCTCGCGCGCAGGACGCAGTTGGTCGCGCAGATGATCGACCGAATCAAGGAGATGCTCGATGACCACGGCGACGATCCTGGTGACGCGAAACGTCCGTGACCGGTTTCGAGGCTTCCTCGCGTCGTGCGCCTCCGAGGTCGCGGCGGGCGTCTACGTCGGCTTCGACATGAGCGCCGGCGTCAGGCAGCGCGTGTGGGATGTGCTCGAGTCGTGGTGGCAGCTAGGCGACGACGCGAGCGTCGTCATGGTCTGGCCCGAGGCCGACGCGCCTGGCGGGATGCGCGTGCGGACGCTCGGCACGCCGGGTATCGATCTCGTCGAGGTCGGGGACCTCGTCCTCACGCGCCGCGACACCAACGCCGAGCAGCGCGCCGCGCTCGCGAAGCGGCTGGGGGACGGGTGAGCCGTGCGGATTGACGCGCCGCGCGTTCGACGCTACCTCTCGAGTGCTGCCGGCTCGGTCGTCCTTCGGGTTTTCGAGCCATGCAGCATCCCGGGCCTGCCCCAAAAGGGCAGGCCTCGTGCTATCCGTCGCCGATGTTCGTCCTCTACTTGGACGAGTTTGGGCACGACGGAATCTACGATCCGAGCGACCCGGCTCACCGACATCACCCGCTCTTTGGGCTGGCGGGCTTCGTGGTAGAGGCGGCGCGCGTTCGCGCGGTGGATCGCGGCTTTCTGCGGCTGAAGAGGAGCTTCTTCGCCCCCGAGATCGCCGCTGCCTGGACGCTCAAGGGAGTGAGACCCGAGCGGTTCGAGGCGAAGGAGCTCCGCAACCGGCGGGACCTCCGCTTCACCGGCGCGGTGCTCGACTTGCTCCGCACCGAGCGGGCGCACGTGTTCGTGCAAGGCGTGAGGAAGACGGTCGGGCCGCTCTACAAGACCGACGCGGTCTACAACAGCCGCGTCCAAGCGGTGCTCCGCTCGTTCGAGCACTTCCTGCGGAGTCGCGGGGATGGCAGTACGGGTCAGGGCATCGTGGTCATGGACCAGCGCGGGCACGCCCAAGACGAGCGCTTGCTCGCCTCTGCCCAGAGCCATCTCTTCTCGGGAGTGCTGCCGGGCGGCAAGTTCAAGCGCATCGCCGAGTCGCCGCTGCTCGTCCCTTCGCACTGGTACCACGGTGTTCAAGCCGCCGACGTCGTCGCCCGGTGCGTGGGACAAGTCTGGCGCGCGCGGCTGTGCGGCGAGGCTGCCTATCGCAAGGTCGAGGAGCTCCTGGGGCCGAAACTCGACCCGCTGGCGTTCATCGACTCCGCCGAGCGCTCCTCGATCTACATCCGGTGAGCGCTGCGCCGAGGCGCGCGGCGACTCAGTCGGCGACGCCGTCATTGACAACCGAACACGAGACATGAGACGTGACAGGTCGTCTCAGAGGCTGCCCCGCGTGAGCGGGGATGGACCCAGGCTTGTTCAGGGCTGGCTCAGGCTTTGGCTGGCTGCCCCGCGTGAGCGGGGATGGACCCGACGT
>CAIUAC010000316.1 GCA_903896985.1 uncultured Sandaracinus sp. | reverse complement strand
TTCGCCGGGTAGTGCACCGACGAGTAGAGGACGCGGTCGAGCATCAGCATCCCGGTACGCTTGTCGATCTCGTACTTGAGCTTGCTGCCCTTCGGGATCTCGACGACGGCGGGGAAGAAGTCTTCGATCGCGTCGGGGACGAGGATGTCGTGGAGCGGGTGCATCGGGAGCGAAGATGGGCGTCGCGGCGCGCGGCGTCAAAGAGCGCTTGAGCAAAAGCTCAGCCCGGCGGGTCTTCGTCCTCGATGATCGGCGGCATATCGCGCAGCGAGCCGACGACGCCGTGGCAGCTGCGGAGCGACTGGTCCGTGCGCGCGCAGCCCGGGCAGATGCTCAGGTGCACACGGAGCAGAATGCGCTTCCACCACGGCAAGACGCCGTCGATGGAGTCGCTCAGAACATCATGTGCTCGCCTGCAGTCCAGCATCTTCGAGGGCCTTACGGAGCTTGTGACGGCCACGATGGAGTAGCACGCGCAGGTGTGTCGGCTGTACGCCCATCGCGTTACCAGCCTCTTCACGTTCCATTTGCTCGATGTCCACGAGCAGCACGGCCATGCGCTCGAGCTCGGTGAGCTTGCCGAGCGACTTCTCGACGACGCGCATCGCGAGCGCGGGGTCGAGGCGCGCGTCGGGAGCGCGCGTCGTCGCCGGCGCGAAGGTGCCGAGCGGGTCCGGCTCGGGCGGGATGTCCATCAGGACCTCGCGCCGCGTGCGCCGATAGAAGTCGATGATCTTGCGAGACAAGATGCCGACCATCCACGTCCGCAAGGTCGAGCGCCCGGCGAAGGAGGCCTTCGCCTCGAGCGCCGCGATGTACGTCTCCTGCACGAGGTCGCGCGCGACGTCCTCGCGACGGACGGCGCGGTACGCGAAGCCCATCAGCACGGGCTCCACCTGCCGGATGGCCGCGTCGTCGATGACCGCGCCCTGTGGCGCCGACGCAGGCTCCGTCGCGGGCACGGACGTGGTGGCGATGAGCGTCATGCGGAGCCCCTGGTGTGAAGCCCAGCCGCCTCTGCGGTCAAGGAGCGGCGCGTGAAGAAATGTGCCGACCCCTACCGCTTGCGGACGAAGACCGTGCCCGCCGAGTAGCCCGCGCCGAACGAGCAGATCAGCCCGGTGTCGCCCGCGACGAGGTCGTCCTGCCGCAGGTGGAACGCGATGATCGAGCCCGCCGACGAGGTGTTGGCGTAGGTGTCGATGACGACGACGTTCTCCTCGGGGGTCGGCTCGCGGCCGAGAACGCGCCGCCCGATCAGCTCGTTCATGTTGATGTTGGCCTGGTGCAGCCACATCCGCCGGAGCGCCGCGCGGTCGAGGCCGAGCTCCGTCGCGTGGTCGACGATCATGTCGGCGACCATCGGCACGACGTCCTTGAAGACCTTGCGCCCCTGCTGGACGAAGAGCTTGTCGGGCTTGCCGATGCCCTCCGGCGCGGTGTTGTTGAGGAAGCCGAAGTTGTTGCGGATGTTGCTCGAGAAGACCGTGCGCAGGCGCGTGCCGAGGATGTCCCAGCCGCCGGGGCCCGCCTGGTCGGCGGCCTCGACGATCACCGCCGTCGCGACGTCGCCGAAGATGAAGTGGCTGTCGCGGTCCCTGAAATTGAGGTGCGCCGAGCAGACCTCGGGGTTGACCATCAGCACGGCCTTGACCGAGCCCGACGCGATGAAGTCCGCGGCGGTCTTCAGGCCGAAGGTCGCGGAGGAGCACGCGACGTTCATGTCGAAGCCGAAGCCCTCGATGCCGAGCGCGTGCTGGATCTCGACGGCCATCGCGGGGTAGGCGCGCTGCATGTTCGAGCAGGCGCAGAGCACGGCGCCTAGCTCGCTGACGGGCTTGCCCCAAGCCTCGATCGCCTGACGGGCGGCCGCGACGGCCATCTCGGCGAGGACGGAAAGTTCCTCGTTGGGCCGCTCCGGCAGCACCGGCCGCATCAGCGTCGGGTCGAGGATGCCCGACTTGTTCATCACGAACCGCGACTTGATGCCGGACGCCTTCTGCACGAACTCGGGCGAGGAGGGCAGCAGCGCCTGGACCTCCCCGGCGGCGATGGCGGCGGCGTGCTCCGCGTTGAAGGTCGCGACGTAGGTATTGAAGGTGTCGACGAGCTCTTCGTTCGAGATGGCGTGGGGCGGCGTGTACAGCCCGGTTGCGGCGATCACTGCGCGTTGCACGGTCGGAGCCTCTTGGACGGGGGAAAGGGAGGCCGTGCCTAGCACGGTCCCGAGCGAGTGTCGGCGATGCGACGCGTCACCCGCGGCGCGGCAATGCCCGGCGGGGGCCGCAGCTTGATCGGCCTGGGGCGATCTGTTAGATCCGAGCCTCGCCGCACGCAGGTGCGATCAGATTCCCCGTGAAGTCAACGGGTTAGCACGCAGCAGGGCGCGCAGCCGCGGGCACCAAAGGCAGCACAAGCCAATGATTTTCGACTGGCTATACGGCCTCTTCTCGAACGATCTCGCGATCGACCTCGGGACCGCGACGACCCTGATCTACGTCAAGGGCAAGGGCATCGTGTCCTGCGAGCCGAGCGTCGTCGCCGTTCAGCGCGATGACCGCGGCGGCAAGAAGGTGCTCGCCGTCGGCAAAGAGGCGAAGGAGATGCTCGGGCGCACGCCGGGCAACATCCAGGCGGTCCGCCCGCTCCGCGACGGCGTCATCGCCGACTTCGAGATCACCGAGGCGATGCTCAGCTACTTCATCGCGCGCGCGCACAACCGCCGCACGCTCGTGAAGCCGCGCATCATCATCTGCGTCCCCTTCGGCATCACCGAGGTCGAGAAGCGCGCCGTCAAGGAGTCCGCCGAGTCCGCGGGCGCCCGCGAGGTCTTCCTGATCGAGGAGCCGATGGCGGCGGCGATCGGCGCGGGGCTGCCCATCACCGAGCCGTCCGGCAACATGGTCGTCGACATCGGCGGCGGCACGACGGAGGTCGCGGTCATCTCCCTCGCCGGCATCGTCTACTCGCAGTCGGTGCGCGTCGGCGGCGACAAGATGGACGACGCGATCATCGCGTACATGAAGCGCAAATATAACCTGCTGATCGGTGAGCAGTCGGCGGAGCGCGTGAAGTGCACCATCGGCAACGCCTATCCCGGCGAGCAGGTCGACACGATGGAGGTCAAGGGCCGCGACCTCGTGGCGGGCATTCCGAAGACGGTCGTCGTCAACTCCGACGAGATCCGCGACGCGCTCAGCGAGCCGATCAACGCCATCGTCGAGGCGGTGATGCTCGCGCTCGAGCGCACGCCGCCGGAGCTTTCGGCCGACATCGTCGACAAGGGCATCGTGCTGACGGGCGGCGGTGCGCTCCTGCGCAACCTCGACGTGCTGCTGCGCGAGGAGACCGGCCTGCCGGTCATGGTGTGCGACGACCCCATCTCGGCGGTCGTGCTCGGGAGCGGCAAGACGCTCGAGCACCTCGACCTGCTGAGGGAAGTGACCATCAACTGACGCCCGCTGACCCTTCCTCGGAGGGATCGTAGGGGCGGGTTTGAAACCCGCCCGCTCGGGCGCAGCGACTCCAGGAAACGGCCTGAGTGAACTTCTTCCGCCGATTCCGAGACGCAGTCCTCGTCGCGGCCCTGCTCGCGATTCCGTTCTTCTTCTTGAACGCGAATCTCAAGGACCCCGCCAAGACGAACGGCGTGGACCGCGTCGTGCTGCAGATCAGCGCCCCGCTGCAGTGGGTCGCGACGCAGGCGGCGCGCGGCATCTCGGCCGTGATCGAGGAGTACGTCTACCTCGTCGACGTCGGCCGCGAGAACGACCGCCTCCGCTACGAGAACGCGCGCCTCTCGCAGGAAAACCTGCGCCTGCAGAGCGAAGGTCAAGAGAACCGGCGCCTCCGGGATCTCCTGCAGATGCGCGAGCAGCTCGGCGGCGAGCAGCTCTCGGCGCAGGTGATCGGCAAAGAGGTGAGCGCGAACTTCCGCGTCGTGCGCGTGCGCCTCGACCGCGGCGAGCGCGACCGCGTGAAGCCCGGCATGCCCGTCGTCGCGCCGGATGGGCTCGTCGGGCAAGTGCGCCGGACCTGGGGGCGCTACTCGGATGTGCTGCTGACCGTCGACCGCACGAGCGCGATCGACGTCGTGCTCGAGCGCAACGGCGCGCGCGGGATGCTGCGCGGGACGGGCGAGAGCGACCGCTACCTCTGCCGCATTCAGTATCTGCTGCGCGCAGACGAGGTGCGCGTCGGCGATCAGGTGTTCACGTCGGGGCTCGGGCACAGCTTCCCGGCGAACATCCTCGTCGGGCGCGTGACGAACGTGGTGCGCCGCGACTTCGGCCTCTATCAGGAGGCGGAGGTGACGCCGGCGGCGAATTTCTCGACGCTCGAGGCGGTGTCGATCCTGACGATGGGCTCGCGCGAGGCGGGCTCGCAGGATGGCGCGGGCGTGCGCGGCGACCTCGCCGATCCGGCGCCGGAGCTCTGACGCGCGGTGCAGAACGCCGTCCTACTGCTGCTCGGCTTCGTGCTGCTCGTGCTGCAGGCGTCGGCGTCGGCGCTGGTCAACGTGCACCCTTTCTCGCCGAATTTGCTGCTGCCGGTGGTGATCTACCTCGGCGTCTCGCACGACGTCGGGCTCGTGCGCGGCGGGATGCTCTCGTTCGTGCTCGGCTATCTGCTCGACTCGTTCACGGGTAGCCCGATGGGGCTGCATACGTTCGTGCTCGTCGCGACGTACATGCTCGCGCGCGG
>CAIUAC010000315.1 GCA_903896985.1 uncultured Sandaracinus sp. | reverse complement strand
TTCGTACCGCGAGTTGCCGCTGCGCTACGTCACCTTTGACGTGCTGCACCGCAATGAGCTCTCCGGCGCGCTCTCTGGCCTGACGCGCGTGCGGCAGTTTGCGCAGGACGATTGTCACGTGTATCTGCGTGAAGATCAGATTGCCAGCGAGGTGAAGTTCTTGATGGACTTCATTCTTGGCTATTACGACACCTTTGGCCTCACCGCGACGCTCAAGTTTGCGACCCGTCCGCCAGAGCGCATTGGATCGGATGAATTGTGGGATCGCGCCGAGGGTGCGTTGCGCGCCGCGCTCGAGAGCAGCGCAGCTCCGCAGATGACATCGGTCGCCTCGACGGTCCGCGCGCAGGCGCTGCGTGCGGCGCCCGCGCTCACCCCGGCGGGCACTCCGGGCTATCAGTCGCTCGCCTCGCACGCCCTCGCCTGCGCGTGGGTCGGCTGGCTCGACGACGACGCGCCGATGCGCGACGCCGCCCTCGCGGACCTCGAGGCGGCGGGCGTCGACCCCGCGTTCTGGTCGGGCGCGGACGAGGTCCCGATCCGCGTCGGCGCCTCGCTCGTCGCGCTCGCGGGCGCGGTCGATCTCCTCGGCGCGGCGGCCCCTGCGCGGCTCCCCGCGGCGCGGGCGGCGCTCGCGCGGGCCCTCGCGGCGGTGGTCAGCTGGTACCGCGGCGAGGGGGAGCTCTTGGCGGGGACGCACTCCGACAACTTCACGCTGCGCCTCGGCGCGGGCGTGCTCAGCGCCGCGCTCCTCACGCCGGCTGAGCCCGCGAGCGACGCGCTCCTCGCCGTCTTCGTCGCGGGCGTCGCGCGCACGCTCGACGCGGCGCAGACCGACGGGCGCGGGACCTGGCGCGAGGGGCCGTTCTACCTGGCCTACGGCATGGAGGTCGCGCCGCTCGCCTGGGCTGCCCTCGACGCCGCGTGGACGGGGCCCGACGCGCAGTGCGTCGAGTGCGCGGGCGAGCTGCTCGCGGTCTGCGGGCGGCGCGGCGTGACCATCCTGCGGCCGTCGCGCGATCCGGTGCTGCCGGCGCTCGTCGCCTGGCTCGGGCACCTCGAGAGCCACGGCGGCTGGCTCGTGCCGTTCGACGACGGGCGCCCCGTCGCGTGGATCCCCGCGCCCTTCGAGCGCCTCGCCGGCGTGCGCTCGTCGCGCGCGTGGACGGCGTCTGGGCGCAACGCGCTCGGCGGCTCGGTGCAGGTCGGCCCCTTCGTCGCGGCGGCGCTCGCGCGCGGCACCGACGCCCTGCCCTGGGCGCCGCGGGAGCCGGTGTCAGGCGGCGTCGCGCACCTCGAGGGGAGCACCCTCGGCGGCGCGCCGATCGACGCCTATCTCGTCGCGGAGGACGCGTTCTCCGCCAACGGCGGCGGGCACGAGCGCCCCGATCCGCTCTCCCTGACGGTGGCCGTCGGCGGCACGCTGATGCTCGGCCCCGGCGGCTACGAGTCGTACGATCTGCGCGCCCGCTACAGCGCCGGCAGCCAATCCTCGCTCGTCACCATCGACGGGCTCGTCCCGTCGGGCAGCACGTTCGCGCCCATCGTCGGCGCGACGCTGACTCCCGTCGTCGGGGGGGCGACTGGCGCGCTCGAGTCCGGCGGAACGCGCTGGACGCGGACCCTGACGCTCGACGGCAGCGCGCTGACGATTCACGACGTCGTGCGGCTCGACACCGCGCGCGAGGTGACCTGGCACTGGCACACTCGCGGCGTGCTCGACGCGGGCGACAGGCTCTGGCGCGTCGGCGACGCGAGCTGCGCGATC
>CAIUAC010000314.1 GCA_903896985.1 uncultured Sandaracinus sp. | reverse complement strand
TCTCGGTCTATTTTTCTACAGCTCTTGAGCGCGTGAGGCAGCGCCGAGGCGTGGCGCCCTGCGCCTCGTCCCCGCGCGTCGGTCAGAGGCTCCAGGGCGGACCAAACTCCTCGTCGGTGCGCATCGAGGAGCCGAGCGGCTCGATCGTGCAGGTGACGGCGCCGCACGAGTCCGTGAAGAACCGCACGTCGGCGACGAGCCAGCGCTGCCCGCTCGCGGTCAGCTCGACGAACGGGTCCGAGCCGAAGGTGCCGCGCAGGTCGCCACCGCAGTAGACGTTGACCATCGGGTGCGTCGCGCCCGTGAAGCTGTGCGACGAGTAGTAGTCGACCATGATGCGGTAGGTCGCGCCGTTGGGCGGGTTGTCGACGTTGACGTTCTCGGGCGCGCAGAACGTGCCCGCCGCGCCCGTAGGGTCGGTGATCGTCGGGTCACAGTCGATGATGTCGACGTCGAGGCGCGGGTTGTAGCAGGCGCCGAGCGCCGTCCACGCGGCGCCTTCGCCGTTCGGCGCGCCTGAGCACGCGCTCAGATCCGTGGTGTCCGGCAAGCCCCAGATGTCGCGCACGCCGAGCGAGCCCCAGAGCGGGTCGTAGGTCGAGCCCTTGCAGTTCGCGTAGTAGCAGTCGTCGTCGCTGAAGAACGGAGTGTCGGTGACGAGCGCGTCGGGCGCGACCGTGCGCCGGTGCAGGTGCAGGTCGACGTCGGTGCCCCCGGACGCGTAGTCGCCCTGCGTGTCCCAGTCGAGCTCGACGCGGAGGCCCGCGCCTTGGACGAAGATGACCCACTCACACGAGAGCGTCTCGCCGGTCGCCGTCACGACCTCGAGGCGCGCGCGGTAGCTGCCGCTCTGCGCGAAGTAGATGCTCGTGTCGGCGGCGGTCGGATCCGCCGGGAGCGGGCAGGTCGAGACGGTCGAGGGGCAGCTGATCGTCCACTGCCACGACGTCGCCATGCCGAGGAAGATGCGGCTGCCGTTGAGCGCGTGCGTCGCGAGCGGCGTGCCAGCCTCGGAGCCGGGGCAGAACAGCGCCGTCGAGCAGCCGACGATGCCGTCGTCGATCAGGCTGTTGCAGTCGTTGTCGGCGCCGTCGCAGGCCTCGGGCCCGGGGAACTGCCCGCCCGTGCACGGGCTCCACTGCAGGAACTCGCCGCACGTCATGAGCCCGTCCGCGCAGACGCCGATGCCGCGGCGATCCGGTGGCCCGAGGAAGCACGCGCGCGTCGTGCCGAGCACGCAGCTGCAGCCCTCGTCGACGGCGCCATCGCAGTCGTCGTCGAGGCCGTTGCCGTCGCCCGTGTCGCCGCAAAGCTCGGTGTCCCCGCACGCGACCGTGCACGGCACGACGGGCGCGGCGTCGCGGTAGTCGTGGCCCATATCGGGCGGCCCGAGGTCCGGATACACGACGGGCCCATAGTCGACGCCGGTCGGACCCGCGTCGAAGAGCCCGAGGTCCGTGCCCGCGTCGGCGTTGCGACAGAAGCCTGGGACGCACGGGCCCGGGGTGTTGGCGGGGTCCTTGGCGCAGCCGCTGAAAAGCGCTAGCGCGGTGAGGACGGTGAAGCCGGAGGCTGCCCAAAGGGTGCGACGGAGCGACATTGGGCCGAGGGTAGGGGAACGCGCGCGCGGACACAATCACGGACCGGCGGTGACTTCGCAGCCGTGCGCGAACCCGCGCTCAGTCGGGAGGCTCGGCGAGCAGCGCCACCGCTTCGTCGTGCGTCAGCTCCGTCTTCCACGCGCCGACGCGCGTCTCGAACGTCAGCGCGTGCCGCAAGAGGCGCAGAAAGCGCGTCCGCGGCCAGTCCTCGGCGCCGAAGCGCTCGAGGTGCTCGGTGCGCACCTGGCAGTCCACGAAGTGAAAATTCCAGTGCACGAGGTGCCCGAGCAGCACCGCGAAGGCAACCTTGGACGCGTCGCTCTCCCGCGCGAACATCGACTCGCCGAAGAACGCCCGCCCGAGCGACACGCCGTACAAGCCTCCGACGAGCTTGCCGTCGCGCCACGCCTCGATGCTGTGCGCGAAGCCGCGCTCGTGCAGCGCGCAGTAGCCCTCGATCAGCGCCTTCGTGATCCACGTGCCGTCTTGCCCGGGGCGGGGGGACTCCGCGCACGCATCGATCACGGCCCGGAACGCCGTGTCGAAGCGCACCTCGAAGTCGCCCCGCTTCACGCGCTTGCGGAGCGTGCGCCCGACGTGCGCGTCCTTCGGCACGAGCACGAAGCGCGGGTTCGGGGAGAACCACATCAGCGGCATCCCCTCCGACGGCCACGGGAAGATGCCGAGCCCATATGCGAGCAGCAGTCGCTCGGGCTTCGCGTCTCCGCCGACCGCGACGACGCCCTCGCGCGAGGCGCCCTCTGGGGGCGGGAAAATCATGTCGTCTGTGAGCAAATACACGGGCATGGGTGCTGAGTGGCCTTCTTTGGGGGGCGTCGGCTTGCACGCGGCCCTTGACTCGTGCTCCCTTGGGGCCGCTCGCGCCCCCACTCAGGGCGGCGCCCCACCAGAGAGACTACATGAAGCACAGCATCGCCCTCCTCGCCATCCTCGCCTTCTCGCTCGCCGCCTGTGGCGACGACGACGTCACCCCGCCGGTCATCGTCGTGGACGCTGGCGGCGGCGTCGACATGAACGTCACGCCCGTCGACATGGGCCACCCCGACGTCGACATGGGCCCGGCCTGCGCGCCCGCCAACATCATGCCGCTCCCGGCCGCCGCGCTTCCGCGCTGCGCCGTCGCGACGCAGACCGCCGTCGCCGCCTGTGGCCTCCCCACGAGCGCCGCGGCCAGCATGTGCATCGGCGCCGCCCTCGCGGCGGACACCACCGCTGCGTTCGACGCGGGCGGCGGGCAGACCATCGACTGCGGCGGTTGCTACAACCTCCAGCAGGTCGCCTGCCTCTACTCGTCGGGCTGTGACACCCAACTCGACCACCTCCTCTGCTGCGCCGAGGCCAACGGCTGCGCGGACCCGAGCACCTGTGCCGCGTGCGACGCCGAGTACACGGCCGTCACCAGCTGCGCCCCCGCGCACCTCGACTGCTTCACCGCGACGACCGGCATGCTGAACGATTGCTTCGGCGCCACGACGCCGGTCGTCGACGGCGGCACCCCCGCGACCGACGGCGGCGCGGCTCCTGACGCAGCCTGATCCGACGGGCTCACCGCCCATCTGACGAACGAGGCCGGCCACGCAGCGATGCGTCGCCGGCCTCTTTCGTTTGTGGCGCTTCCGCCGGACAGCGGACACCTGCGGCGGTGGTGTTCGGGCGCTCGGCAAGTTGCCGCTCACTCGCGCGCAGGCCTGAGTCGCCCGTCGCCATCGATGCACCGCCCCTCGTCGAGGGGCCAAGTCCCCTCGGGGGATGGGCACACGGGCGAGGGGGAGGTGCCTCTCGAGCCAGGGTGTGTTTCGCGCTAGCGGGGGATCTTAGTCACTGGCGAGGTGAATTCGATCTGCAGCGTGGGGGATTCAGGTTCGCATAGAGGGGAATTCGAGCTTGCGGACGGGATATCGATCTTCGCGGAGGTGCGTGGTCCCCCTTGACCAGCATGGTCTCTCGGTGGCTGAATCGTGGCGCATTCGGCCCAAGGTTCGGGCGTTCTGTCCAAGGTTGGGCACTCGGGAGGCACGATGGCGAGGCTCACGACGCGTCAGAAGGCGCTGCGGGTGGTGGAGTTCCTGCTCGGGGTGCGGCACGAGGGCGTCGCGAGCGCACTCGCGCGGCACGGCTTCACGCCGGAGGAGCTGGCGGAGGGCTGGAGGCTCGTCGCCGCGCTGACGAGCGACGCGTTCGCGGAGCGGGAGCCGGTCGAGGTGCGCCCCGCCGAGCTCGCCGCGCTCCTCGCGTGGGAGCGCGCGTGGTTCCCGATCGCCGCGGCGGCGCTGCGCGCGCGGCACCCGAGGTTCCACGAGGCGCTCTTCAACCGCCTCGCGCCGACGGAAGGCAACGCCGTCGTCCTCGCGGTGGGCACGTTCCTCGACCGCCTCGCGGACCTCGAGGCCACCGACGCTGGCCGTCAGGCGCGCCAGCTGCTCGCGGCGCGCGGGCTCGACGCGCCCACCGTCGCCGAGGCGACGCGGCTGCTGGCGAGCGTCCGCGAATTCCGCGTGCCGGCCTCCCTGAGCCTCCGCACGAGCGACGCGGCCGAGCGGGACGCGGCGCGCGAGGCGGCGCTCTGGAGCTGGTATCTCGAGTGGAGCGCGATTGCGCGCGTGGCCATCGACGATCGGCACCAGCTGCGCGCGCTCGGCTTCCGACCGGGCGGCGCTGCGAGCGCGACCGAGGAGCCGTCGCCGGAGCCGCAGCCCGGGTTGCCAGAGCCGCAGCCGAACCTTGGTCCGCAGCCCGGGTTGCCGGAGCCGGAGCCGAACCCTGGTCCGCAGCCCGGGTCGTAGCCTGCTCGGCGAGGAAGACGGAATGACGGAACCCGACCCACGTTGGGCGGAACCCGACCCACGTTGAGTTTCGGAGCCTGGCGAACGGTGAGCGTCGAGCTGCGTCAGGTAGAGCAAGACGGGTGCGGTGGGGGGGCGGAGGTCCCGGAAATAGAGCGCGCCGCCCGAGTAGAGCCGCGGGGCAGTTCCCTTTTCCAGGAGCCGCGCCCGACGGTGTACGCTGACCATCATGCGATCGCACAGGCCGGAGTTCCTCCTCGCGCTCCTCGCACTTACCGTCACCGCCGCCTCCGTGGGCTGCGCCGAGGAAGACGGCCGCAAGCCCTCCGACGCCCACCTCGACGCCGGCACCTCCGATGCGTCCCAGGTTGACGCCGGCCCTTCCGACGCGGGCCTAGACGACGCGGCGCTCCCCGACGCAGGCCATCCGCCGGCCGACGCGGGCCCCGGCGCCGGCATGCTCTGCGGTTCAGTTTCTTATGATCGTCGGCCAATCGGGGCGACGGGGCTCGGCGCCGTCACCGCGGAGCCTCTCGCGGGCGCGACGGTGCTTCTCTTGCGTGGGGGCGCAGAGGCCGACCGCAGCCTGAGCGATG
>CAIUAC010000313.1 GCA_903896985.1 uncultured Sandaracinus sp. | reverse complement strand
GCGGTCGAGCGCATGGTCCGCGGGCGGCACGACCTCGAGCGCGAGACGAGCGCCCGCGCGGCGCTCGCCAGGATCGAGTCCGGCGAGCGCTGGGATGTCATCCTCTGCGACCTGATGATGCCCGAGATGACGGGCATGGAGCTCTACGAGGCCGTGCTCGAGCGGGCGCCGGAGCAAGCGCGCGGCTTCCTGTTCATGACGGGCGGGGCCTTCACGGCGCGCGCGCGTGCGTTTCTCGACGCCGTGCCGCAGCCGCGCCTCGACAAGCCGTTCGGTCGGGAGGAGCTCGAGCTGCTCTTCGCCGAGCTGCGCCGCCGCGCTCGCTAGCGGCCGCGCGGCGTTGCGAGCGGCGCATCGACCGGCGCGCGCGAGTGCTATTGTCTGCGCGGAATGTCGGCGAGCACACACTTCCGCCGCGGCGCGCGGCAGCCGGTCACGCTGTCGGTGCGCTTTCGCCGCGCCGAGGTGGGGGCCGTGCTCGAGCTGCTCGGACGCACGAGCGACGTCGGGATGCTGGGCGCGTTCATCGAGGCCGAGCGCCCGCCGGAGCCAGGCACCGGCATCGTGCTCGCGATCTCGGCGCCGAGCGCCTGGGAGCCGCTCGAGCTGCCCGCAGAGGTGCGCTGGGTCGCGGACGGCACGGATGGCACGCCGCGCGGCTTCGGGGCGCGCTTCGGCGAGCTTGCCGAGCACGAGGCGGCGGCGCTCTACGAGCTCCTCGCGGCGAGTCAGTACGTGGAGCCCGAGTGAGCACGACGGGCGAGCTCCCCACGCAGCTGGCCGAGCCGAAGCAGGCTGACTCCGGCGAGCGCACGACCGACGACGGCTGGCGCGGGCGCGTCATCGATGAGCGCTATCGGGTGATCGAGAAGCTCGGCGAGGGCGGCATGGGCGCGGTCTTCGTCGCGGAGCACCTGAAGCTGCGCAAGCAGGTCGCGCTGAAGATCATTCACCCAGAATTCGCGGGGGATGGCGAGCTCGCAGAGCGCTTCGCCCGCGAGGCGATGGCGACGGCGCAGGTCGAGCATCCGCACGTCGCGAGCGCGCTCGACTACGGGATGCTGCCGGAGGGCGGGGCGTACCTCGTCATGCAGCTCGTGCGGGGGCCGAGCCTCCGCGGGATGCTCGAGAAGCATCAGCGCGCGGGCTGGGCGCGCGCCGCGCACGTGATGGCGCAGGTCGCCGACGCGCTCGCCGCCGCGCACGCGGTCGGCATCGTGCACCGGGACCTGAAGCCCGAGAACATCCACCTCGAGCCGCGCGACGACGGGACGGAGCTCGTCAAGGTGCTCGACTTCGGCATCGCGCGCGTCTCCGATCCGGAGAAGCCCGACGCGCCCGCCGACGCGCCGCCGAGGCACGCGCTCACGCGGGTCGGCACGATCATCGGCACGCCGGGCTACATGGCGCCCGAGCAGGCGCTCGGCGAGGTCGTCGACGCGCGCGCCGACCTCTACGCGCTCGGCGTGATCCTCTGGGAGATGATCGCCGGGCGGCATCTCTGGGCCGACTCCGCCGACATCGCCGCGCTCTTCACGCGGCAGCTCACGGAGACGCCGCCGACGCTGCGGGAGGCGAGCGGCGACCCGTCGGTGCCACAGAAACTCGAAACGCTCGTCGCGCAGCTGCTCGCGCGCAGCCGCGCCGCGCGACCGGAGCGCGCCGCGCAGGTGCGCGATGCGCTGCGCTCGCTCTCGCTGCAGGCGGCGATCGCCGCGGCGACCCCGCGACCCGTGGCTGCGCGCTCGTGGTCACGTCCGCTGCTCGCGGTCGGCTGCGCGCTCCCGGTGCTCGCCGTCGTCGCGCTGGTGCTCGCGCTCGCGCTC
>CAIUAC010000312.1 GCA_903896985.1 uncultured Sandaracinus sp. | reverse complement strand
CTCAGACCTGCCCTGACCTCGCGACGACAAGTGGGGGCGGGTTTGAAACCCGCCCCTACGCCTTCACGTAGTCGCCCGCGAGCATCGGCGCGGTCGCCTCGAAGGTCCACGAGGCGTTGTCGCGCACGATGCGGCGCAGCTCGTACTCATCGCGCAAGAGCGCGACGGCGCGTCCGTCGACGTCGAGCACGCCGATCGAGACGCGCGCGTCTTCGAGCTCGTTGCTGCTCGGCGTCGGTTCTCCGTCGCTCCGCGCGACCCAGCGCGCGAGGGAGACGCCGAGCGGCTCGAGCGAGATCTTCGCGCCGTACTCGTGCTCGAGGCGGTACTGCAGCACCTCGAATTGCAGCTTGCCGACGACGCCGATGATCGGGTCCTTCTCGCGACCCTTCTGCGTGAAGACCTGCACCGTGCCCTCCTCCGAGAGCTCGGAGACGCCCTTGAGGAACTGCTTGCGCTTCATCGGATCGAGCAGGCAGAGGCGCGCGAAGTGCTCGGGCGAGAAGCGCGGCACCGAGTCGAACGAGCACGGGCCGCCCGTCGAGAGCGTGTCGCCGATGCGGAAGATGCCCGGGTCGAAGAGCCCGACGACGTCGCCCGCGTACGCCTCCATGATCCCCTCGCGGTCCTGCGCGAAGAACTGCTCGGCGCGCGCGAGGCGCACCTCCTTGCCGAGGCGGTAATGCCAGACGCGCATGCCGCCCTCGAACTTGCCCGAGCAGATGCGCAGGAACGCGATCCGGTCGCGGTGCGACGGGTCCATGTTCGCCTGCACCTTGAAGATGAACGCGGTGAAGCGCGGGTCGTCCGGCTGCACGGTGCCGATGCTCGTCTCGCGCGGGCCGGGCGGCGGGCAGATGTCGACGAAGGCCTCGAGGAACGGCTCGACGCCGAAGTTCGTCAGCGCGCTGCCGAAGAAGACCGGCGTCTGCTCGCCGCGGAGGAACCGCTCGCGGTCGTACTCCTCGCCCGCGCCCTCGAGCAGCTCGACGCCCTCGCGCATCTCGTTCGCGAGCTCCTCGCCGGCGATGCGATCGATCTCGGGATCGTCGAAGCCGCGCACGGCCTTGACCGGCGCGCGCCCGCCCTTGATCGCCGGGTCGAAGAGCATGACCTCGCGCTTGACGCGGTCGTAGACGCCCTTGAAGCGGTCGCCGGACCCAATCGGCCAGGTGCGCGGGACGGTGTGCAGCTTGAGCACATCCTCGAGCTCCGCCATCAGCTCGAACGGATCGCGCGACGGGCGGTCGAGCTTGTTGACGAAGGTGACGATGGGCGTGCCGCGCTGCCGGCACACGTCGAAGAGCTTCCGCGTCTGCGTCTCGATGCCCTTCGCCGCGTCGATCAGCATGATCGCGCAGTCGGCGGCGATCAGCGTGCGGTAGGTGTCCTCGCTGAAGTCTTGGTGACCCGGCGTGTCGAGGAGGTTGTACTCGATGCCGCCGTAGGTGAAGTGCAGCACGCTCGAGGTGATCGAGATGCCGCGCTTCTTCTCGAGCTCCATCCAGTCGCTCGTCGCAGACTTCTGCGCGCGCCGCGCCTTGACCGCGCCGGCGGTGTGGATGGCGCCTCCGTAGAGGAGCAGCTTCTCCGTGAGCGTCGTCTTGCCCGCGTCGGGGTGCGAGATGATGGCGAACGTACGTCGCCGCTGAGACTCGGTGGACATGGCGGGGCGTGTGTATGACTCAGGAACGGGGGCCGTGCAGGTGCAGCGGCGCGTCGCCGTCGCGGATCCTTTCTTGCGCCGTCGTGGGTGCTCCACATACTGAGTCCTATGGCGAGCGAGGCGAAGACGATGGCGGACGCGCTCGACGCGCTGCGAAAGGACCGCACGACGCCGGTCCGCACGCGCGTCGCGGGTCTCTTCGTGGAGCTTCGCGCCATCGACGAAGGCACAGCCGAGCGCTCGGCGCTCGAGCTGTTCGACGAGGTCGGCGCGTGGGTTGGCGACGACGCCGACGAGATCGCGGCTGAGCTCACAACCGGTCGGCACGAGCGCCCGCGAAGGCCGCCTGTCGCGCTGTGAAGTACGTCCTCGACACGAACACGGTCATCGCGGCGTTGAACGGGACGCCAGCCGTGCGTGCGCGCCTAGCGACGCTGGCGGCGAGCGACCTCGGGGTGCCCGTGGTGGTCTTCGCGGAGCTCTTCCACGGAGCGCGACGGTCGGCGCGCAGCGTCGAGAACCTCGAGCGGATCCGATCTCTCGCGGGAGCGGCCGTCGTCCTGCCCGTCGATCAAGCGATCGCAGAGACGTACGGCGTCGTTCGCGCCTCGGTGGAGTCGCGGGGGTTGCGCAAGAGCGACTTCGATCTGGTCATCGCGTGTACGGCGCTCCACTACGACGCTGTCTTGGTGACGCACGACGGTGCGCTGAAAGACGGCTTTATCGAAGGCCTCGTCGTCGAAGATTGGCTCGACGCGGGGTGATGGGTCAGCGCGCACCGTCGAGCGGCGGCGAACGCTCTGGCCTCCTCTCCCCGCTCGCGGGGAGAGGACTGAAGGGGCGACGCGCATCGCCTCACCCGGCGCGCACTCCCTCTCCTCTGTGGACGCACGCGCCGCCCGGGTGACGTGCTCGTCGGCCGGGGCCCGGTAACCGTTCACGCCCCCCATTGCAGGGCGACGCCGGCGATGCGACTCAACTCGCATGACAGCGATCGACATCACCGCACTGGAGGCCTCGGTGGAGGCGTAGGGCCGAGCCTCAGCGCAGAAGGCGCCACACTTCGGGCGGCGCCTTCTGCCTCCGCGCCCCGCACCGCCACGAGCCCGGCTGTCGCGCGTCAGAACGTCACCGCGAGCGCTCTTGGCGGCGTTCCGCGTTTCCGGAATCGCGCTCAGAGCGCTCTTGGCGGCGTTCCGCGTTTCCGGAATCGCGCTCAGAGCGCTCTTGGCCGCGTTCCGCGTTTCCAGAATCGCGCCTAGAGCGGTCTTGGCGGCGTTCCGCGTTTCCAGAATCGCGCCTAGAGCGGTCTTGGCGGCGTTCTGCGCTGCCGGAACGTGCCCTGAACCGATGTTGGCAGCGTTCGCGCTTTTCGGAGCGCTCCGCGGAGCGGTCGAAACGACGCTCTGCGCCCCGCCAACGCGCACTTTCGTGTTGACGAGCACGCTTCGGGTGTCGTTTTGTCTCCGCCATCGAGGGGCGTTGATCCCCGGGGAGGTTCCATGGCGATTCCGACTGAACAAGACTCCACGAGCGTCATTCTCGCCGACGCACGCTATCACCGCGCGTCCATCAAGGCGGACCCGCGCACGACGCACCTCGGCGCGCGCACGGACGCGGCGGACACGGCGCTGCGCGGCGCGAGCGCGGCGCATGACGACGCGGAAGGGCTGCGCACGGACGCGTTCGCGCTGTTCCTGCGCTCGGACGTCGACCTCGACGACGTGTGTCGCGCGGCGGAGCTGATGCACCTCGGCGCCGTCGGCAAGAACCGCGAGGACGCGGGGTATCGCGCGGCTTGGCCGAGCGGCCTCTCGAACCTCGTCGCGATGCGCGGCGCGGAGCAAGCGCGCGCGGTCCGCGCGACGGTCGCGCAGCTCCTCGAGCGCGCCCCTGCGGTGCACGCCGCGCACGGCGCGCGGCTGCTCGAGCTCGCGACGCTGACCGAGCAGCGCGAGACCGCGTGGCGCGACGCCGAGACCGCCGCGGCGCAGGCGTTCGCGGGCGAGCGCATCGCGCGCACCGTGCTCGTCGAGCAGCTGCGCAAGAACGAGGGCGCGCTGCGGGAGCTCTTCCCCGGCGACAAGAAGCTGGTGCGCAGCTTCTTCCGCGACGGCGGGCGTCGACGCGCGAAGGTGGCGACGGACACGCCGGCGGTGGGGTAGGGAGCGGGCGCGGCCATTGCCACGTTCGTGGCAGCGTCGTACTACGTTCCCATGAGCAAGCAGCGGCTGTCCGTGTCGGTGGACTCGGAGTTCGTCCAAGCGGGCGATGCGTCAGTGGCGCGGGGGGGCGCCAAGACGCTGAGCGCGTGGGTCAACGACGCGCTCCGCCTCAAGACCGAGCACGAGCGGCGGCTCGCGGCGCTCG
>CAIUAC010000311.1 GCA_903896985.1 uncultured Sandaracinus sp. | reverse complement strand
CGGTTCGCGCGACTCGCAGGCGCCGAGCGCAGCGAGCAGGAGGAGGGCGGAAGCCGCACAGGCACTGGAAAGGCGCATGACGCCGCGAGCATACGTGCGCCGCGCGCCCCGTCGAGGACCTCCCGCGTTGTGCGTTCTGAGGCGTTCGCCTTCTTGACCGCGTGGGCCCTGATCCCACACAATCGCAACCCCGAGGTTCTCCGTCGACGCCTCGCATTTTGCGAGCGGCGTGCGGTTCGCCCCCAAGACCGCCCGAGACATGGCCGAACAGAGATACCGCGTCATCGAGCGCCTCGAAGCCGGGGGCATGGCGGAAGTGTTCGTCGGTGAAGCGACGGGCGCGCAAGGCTTCAAGAAGCGCGTCGCCATCAAGCGCGTTCTGCCGCACCTCGCGCAGAACAAGCGCTTCATCTCGATGTTCCTCGACGAGGCTCGGCTCGGCGCGCGCCTGAACCACGCGAACATCGTCACCGTCTTCGACATCGGAGCGGCTGACAACACGTACTTCATCGTGATGGAGCTCGTCGACGGGGCGAACCTGAAGACGATCATGGAGACGCTGCGCAAGCAGGGTCGCCGCTTCCCGGTCAAGGCCGCGATCTTCATCTGCATGGAGGCCTGCCGCGGCCTCTCGTACGCGCACGAGCTCCAGGACGACGACGGCGTCGACCTCGAGATCGTGCACCGCGACATCTCGCCGCCGAACATCATGATCACCAAGCGCGGCGAGGTGAAGGTCGCCGACTTCGGCCTCGCCAAGGCGTCGACGCAGCTCGAGAAGACCGACCCCGGCGTCGTGAAGGGCAAGTTCAGCTACCTCTCGCCGGAGGCCGCGCTCGGTGAGCACGTCGACGCGCGCACCGACGTCTTCGCGATGGGCATCGTGCTCTGGGAGATGATCGCCGGCCGGCGGCTCTTCCTCGGCGAGACGGATTTCCAGACGGTGAAGATGGTGCAGGAGGCCGATGTGCCTTCGCTCCAGAAGATCAACCCGGAGGCGGACGCGGCGTTCGAGGTCGTGCTCGGCAAGGCGCTCGCGCGGAACGTCAAGGACCGCTACCAGAGCGCGCGCGATCTCGGCGACGCGCTCGCGGGCTATCTGTTCCAGCACCAGATGAAGGTGACGTCGTACGACATCGCCGCGCTGGTCAGCGGCGTCGTCGCCGAGCGCAAGGCGGAGAAGCCCGCCAAGCAAGATCAGTCGATCATCGACCGCCTGATCCAGGAAGAGCTGCTCCGCTTCACCTCGCTCGAGGACCTCACCGGCGACCCGCTCGACCCGGGCGCGTCGCCGCTCAGCCCGGACGACGTCGAGGGCGCCAAGCCGCTCGATCTCAGCGGGGACGGCGGCTTCGAGAACCCGCGCGACTGGTTCTCGGACGACGCGGAGGTCTCCGCGGCGGTAGGCGGCGCCGAGCGCGCGGCGCGCGAGAACGCGCCCGGCTGGCGCGAGAACGGCATGGAAGCCCAGCGCGACGAGCAGGGCGACCTCGCCAGCATGCTCGAGGCGGACGACGGGCCGCGCCAGCGCACCATCCCGCAGTCGCAGCCTCCGGGGCCTCTGTCCTCGACCCCTGCGCAGGCGACCGGCAAGCGCAACTCGATTCCGGCCCCGCAGCCTCGTCCCCAGCCCGCTCCCGCGGCACCTCCCCAGAAGACCGGCGGCAACGCCGCGCTCTACGTCGTGATCGCGCTCGTCGTGCTCGCAGGTGCGGGCGCCGCGGCGTGGTTCGGTGGCCTCATCCCGCACTGAGTCCGTTAGCAGCGCCCGGCTCTGCCTGGCGCAGAGAGCCCGTCCATGCCCCCCTCCTACGACTCGCACGGACGAGCCGTCCGAGTCCTCTCGATCATCCTCGCTGGCGGCGAAGGGCGTCGCCTCGCCTCGCTCACGGACGAGCGCGCGAAGCCCGCCGTCCCCTTCGGCGGTCGCTATCGAATCATCGATATCGTGCTGTCGAACTTCGTCAACAGCGGGCTGACGAAGATCAAGGTGCTGACGCAGTACAAGTCGCACTCGCTCGAGCAGCACATCGCGCGCTCGTGGCGCATGAGCGCGATCCTCGATCAGTACGTCGAGACGGTCCCGGCGCAGCAGCGCACCGGCAAGGACTGGTTCAAGGGCTCCGCCGACGCGGTGTTCCAGTCGATGAACGTCATCACCGACGAGCGCCCGACGCACGTCTGCATCTTCGGCGGTGACCACGTCTACACGATGGACGTGCGGCAGATGATCGACTTCCACATCCAGAAGGGCGCGCAGCTGACCGTCGCCGCCATCCCGGTGCCGAAGAAAGACGCCGTCGACTTCGGCGTCATCAAGGTGGACGCCGAGGGGCGCGTGCTCGAGTTCCTCGAGAAGGTCCCGAATCCCCCAGAAATTCCTGGTCGTCCGGGCTACTGCCTCGCGTCGATGGGCAACTACGTCTTCAACGCGGCGGAGCTGACCGACGTCATCCAGCGCGACGCGATGGCCGAGACGGCGCACGACTTCGGCAAGAACATCGTGCCGACGATGGTCGCCGAGGGGCACGCCGTCTACGCGTACGACTTCGCGACCAACATCGTCCCTGGTCAGACGGAGTGGAACCGCGGCTACTGGCGCGACATCGGGACCATCGACTCGTACTGGGAGTCGCAGATGGACCTCGTGGAGATCACGCCGCGCTTCTCGCTCTACAACGACGACTGGGTCATCCGCACGGGGCTCTCGCACGATCCGTCGGCGAAGTTCGTCTTCAGCGATCCGAGCGGCAACCGCGTCGGGCTCGCGACAGACTCGCTCGTGTCGAACGGCTGCATCGTCTCGGGCGGGCGCCTGCACCGCACGGTCCTGTCGCCGCGCGTGCGCGTCAACAGCTACGCCTTCGTCGAAGAGAGCATCGTCTTCGAGAACGTGAACATCGGGCGGCACGCGCGCATTCGTCGGACGATCCTCGACAAGGGAGTGGTCGTCGAGGACGGCGCGGAGATCGGCTTCGATCCCGACGCGGACGTCAAGCGTGGCTTCGTCGTCAGCCCCCGCGGCGTGACGGTCGTGCCGCGCGGCACGAAGGTCCCGAAGACCTGAGCGCGGCGCGAGCGGGGTAGTCGGCGGATCGACGCGAAGCCGCGGCGGCTAGGCGGGCTCTCCGCGCTCGCTCAGTGGCAGTGGTCGGCGACTTGGCGGACGGCGTCCGCGTCGTAGCCGTGCGGCGCGGCGTCGAGGTAGCGGCGCGCGGCGGCGCACGCCTCGGGGCCCGCGGGCAGGCGCTGCGCGAGCCGGCCGATGGCCTCCGCGGGCGGGGCGATGGCGGACGCCGCGGCGCGCAGCGCGGGCAGCGGATCGCCGCCTTGCTCGATCGCGATGTTCGCGATCAGCAGCTGCGCCTCGGACGAGCGGGCGTCGAGCGCGAGGGCGGCGTCGGCGCGGGCGCGGGCGTCGGTGAAGCTCCCCGCCTCGAAGCGCAGCCTGCCGCGCGCGGTCTCGATGCGGGCGCGCAGCTCGGGGCTCGCAGGCCGCGCGTCGGCGAGCGCGACCGCTCGCTCGATGCCGCGGCTCGCGCCGCTGAGATCGCCCCGCCGGAGGGCCAGGAAGACCTTGCCGATCCACGCCTCCGCGTCGCGCTCGTCGAGCCGCAACGCCTGCGCGAACGCGTCCCCGGCGTCGTCGTCCTGCTCGGCTTGCGAGTGCAGGCGGCCGAGCGCGTCGTAGAGCGCGGCGTCCCGCGAGGAGCGCGCGATCGCGTCGGCGGCGGCGACCCCGGCGGCGCCCATGCCCGTCGCGACGAGCACGCGCACGCGCGCCCGGGCGAGGTCGCCCGCGGGGGCGT
>CAIUAC010000310.1 GCA_903896985.1 uncultured Sandaracinus sp. | reverse complement strand
CCCGTCGTCGCGCCGCCGCCCCAGCCCGTCGCGGCGCCGCAACCCGCGCCGCCTCCGGAGCCCATTCCCGGCACGCTCGAGCTGACCGCGAGCGAGCCTTGCTCAGCGTGGGTCGATGGGCGCGCCGTCGGCGGCACGCCGCTGCGCACGCCGCTCCTGCCGGGCGAGCACATCGTGCGCGTTCGACACGCGCCCACCGGCTTCGAGGAGACGCTCGAGGTGCAGATCCTCGCCGGGCAGACCAGCAGTCGTCGCACGAACGTGCCCGTGCCAGCGCCCGCTCCTCCCGTCGTCGCAGCGGTCGCGCCCGCGCCCGTCGCGCCCACGCCGCCGTCGCCGCCGCGCGCCTACCGCGTCAGCGGGCAGATGGATCACCGCGCCGGCTTCACGTTCGAGGAGGCCACGCGGGGCGCGGTCGGCGCGCGCTGCCGCGACTGGAAGGACGCCAACATCGCCATCGCCGGCTTCGTCGACAGCGTCATCATCGACGGACGCGAGCGCGCCCCGGGGAGCGGCTTTCTCAACACGAACCAAGCCTGCGACCTCGTCGCCAGGCAGGCGGAGCCGGTGCCCTGAGCCCTCCTCGCCGTGGGGCGCGGCGTCCCGGCGAACACCGAGGCTGGACGTCCGCGCCTCGACTGCGTGCGGCGCCCTGCCCGCACGCAGTCGTCCCTCGCTACGAAGTCTCGCGCAGCAGCGCGACGAGCTCGTCCACCTCGAGCGCCGCGCCGACGTGCGTCCCCTCGAGGATGCCCGCGGCGAGCGCGCGCTTCCTGCCGTGCATCGCGAGCACGCGCTGCTCGATCGTGCCCTGCGACACGAGCCGCACGGCGGTCACCGGACGCGTCTGCCCGATGCGGTGCGCGCGGTCGGTCGCCTGGTCTTCGACCGCGGGGTTCCACCAGGGGTCGAGGTGCACGACCCAGTCGGCGGCGGTGAGGTTGAGGCCCGTACCGCCCGCCTTTCTCGAGATCAGGAAGACGAGCTGCTTGCCGCTCTGCCACTCCGAGACGAGCCGCGCGCGCTCCTTCGCGGGGGTCGCGCCGTCGAGGCGCAGCGACTCGATCGAGTGCTCGGCGAGCGCCATCCCGACGCGGTCGAGGTACGAGGTGAACTCGCTGAACACGAGCGCGCGCCCGCCGCTGCCCCTGACGTCCTCGAGCACCTCGAGCAGCGCCGCGGTCTTCGACGAGATGCCCGTCTCACGCCGCAGGACGAGCGCCGGATCGCACGCGAGCAAGCGCAAGCGCGTGATCGCCGCGAGCACCGCGAAGCGCGCGCGCCCCTCGAAAGCGCCTGATTTTGCGAGCGCGGCGAGCGCGTTCATGCGCTCGGCCTCGTAGACCTTGCGCTCGTCCTCCGCGAGCTCGACGGGACGCACGATCTCGGTGCGCGCCGGGAGCTCCGGCGCGACCTGATCCTTGCGCCGACGCAGCAAGAACGGCGAGACGAGGCGCGAGAGCCCGACGCGGCGGCGCTCGTCGGCGTAGCGCTCGATCGGCAGCGCGAAGCGCGTGCGGAACTGCTCCGGCGTGCCGAGCAGCCCCGGCGCGATGACGTCGAAGAGGCTCCAGAGCTCGCCGAGGCGGTTCTCGATCGGCGTGCCCGTGAGCGCGAGCCGGAAGCGCGCGGTGATCGAGCGCACGGCCATCGCGCGCTGCGTGCCCGAGTTCTTGATCGCCTGCGCCTCGTCGATGATCAGCGTCGAGAACGCCACCGTCTCGAGCAGCTCGCGGTCGAGCGTCGCGATGTCGTAGCTCGCGACGAGCACGTCTCCCGGCGCGAGGGTCGAGAGCCGGGCAGCGCGGTCGGCGCCGCGGTACGTCGCGACGCGCAGGGAGGGCGCGAACTTCGCAGCCTCCTCGACCCAGTTGTCGCCGATGCTCGTCGGCGCGATGACGAGCGCGGGCCCATCCGCGGCGCGATGCAGCAGGAGCGCGAGCGCCTGCAGCGTCTTGCCGAGCCCCATATCGTCGGCGAGGCACGCGCCGGGCGCCCAAGCGGCCAAGCGCGCGAGCCACGCGAAGCCCTCGCGCTGATAGCTGCGCAGGTCGCCGACGAAGCTCGCCGGAACCTCCTCGTCGGGCGCGTCGACCGCCGCGCGGAAGCGCTCGCGGAGCGCGCCGAACGCCGCGTCCGCTGTGATCGCTTGCACTCCGCCCGCCGCCGCGACGAGCGCCTCCGCCGCGAGCGCCGCGGCCCGCACCTGCTTGCCGCTGACCGCGGCGAGGTCGCTGACCGCCTCGAGGCGAGCGCGAAGCTCGTCCTCGAGCAGCACGAATTCCTCGGCGGAGACGCGCACGTAGCGGCGCCCATCGCGCACCGCCGCGAGCAGCTCGGCGAGCGCGATGACGCGCCCATCGACGCTGACGCCGCCCTCGAGATCGAGCCACTCCGCCGCGCTCGAGACGGAGATCGACAAGGTCGCCACGCCCGCGCGCCCGCCGAACGCGCGCTTCTCCCCGCGCAGCCACTCGACGTCGAGCGACTCGGCGAGATCCGCCGCGCGACGCACGACGTCGATCTGCACGTCGGGGTCCGCGATGCGCCACACGAACACGTCGACGACGTCGGTCGCGGGCAGCCCGAGCGACGCGCCCGTGCGCTCGGCGTGCGCGTGCTCCGCCTCGAGCGAGCGCTCTGCGAAGACGCGCCCGTTCCCGCCGATGCCGCGCGCGACAGCGTCGCCGGCGCCGGGCAAGAGCGCAGCGCCGTCTCCGAGCGGATCGACGAGGAGCCGCACCTCGAGCACCTCGGCGTCGAGCGCGAGGCGCAGCGTGAGGCGCTCGCGCGACACCCGCTGCTCGCCGCGCAGCGAAGCGGGCAGCGCGATCGAGACCTCGCGAGGCATCGCCGCGAGCGCCGCGTCGAGGCGCGGCACCGCGTCGCGCGGGACCATCGTCGACCCGAGATGCGCGAGCGCGCCGAGCAGCTCGAGCAAGACGGGCGAGGCGTGCGCGATCATCAGCTCGTGCCGCGCGGCGAGGTGCACGACGAGGTGCGTCCCCGAGACGACGCAGCCCGAGAGCGCCTTCGCGTCGAGCACGGCCCCACCGACGCGGAAGCCGACCTCGGCGCCGCCCGCGACGTCCGTGACGAGCAGCTCGAGCGGCACGCGGCGCACGAAGAGCGGCTTCTCGCTCGCGTCCTCGACGACGCGCGGGTG
>CAIUAC010000309.1 GCA_903896985.1 uncultured Sandaracinus sp. | reverse complement strand
GCTCCACGAGCAGGCGCCCCGCCTCGCGGTGAAAGCGCAGGTGATTCGCGCGGTCGGAGCCGCGCGTCAGCGAGCGCCAGAGGTCGGCGGCGCGCTTCACGTTGCGGCGCTTCTCGTGCAGCTCCGCGAGGGCGATGGTCGGCTCGACGGGGAAGTCGAAGCGCGCCTGCTTCACGTGCGTGTCGATGATCGCCTCGAGCATCTGCTCCGCCTCGGCGTCGTGCCCGGCGTCGCGGTGCGCGAGCGCGAGCTCTTGCTGCACGAACGGATCGACCTGTCCCTCACCGATCACGGCGACGGCGGAGTCGAGCACGTCGATCGCGGCGTCGGCGTGCCCGCGCTTGCGCAGAAAATTGCCGAGCATGATGTAGGGGCGCGGGTCTTCCTCGAGCGCCTCGATCGCGAGCCCGAGCTCGGCGACTGCGCCCTCCTCGTCGCCGCGCGCATCACACAGCTGCGCGAGCGAGCCGTGCGCCGCGAGCCGCGCTGCGCCGCCTTCCTCGGGGCCGATGCTGCCGAGGAACGCCCGCAGCGACTCTTCGCCGGCGGCGTTGTCCTCCGCGGAGATGCGCGCGATGCCGAGCTCAAACAGCAGATAGTGCGGGGACTTCGACGCTGCGACGAGCGCCGCGAGCGCCGTCGCCGCCTCTGCGAAACGCCCCGCGTTCGACGCGAGGAGCGCGTCTCGAAAGCCCGGTCCCGCGGCGTCGTACTCTTCGAGCTGCTCGGGCTCCCAATTGCCGGACATCGCCTCGAAGAGCTCGTCGTCGCTCACCTCGATCGCGGTCGCGCGCTGCCGCGCATCGCCCCGCTCGAGCGCCTCGAGGCGCCGCTCGATCGACCGCGCGAGCTCCTCGCTCGCCGCCGTCTCGAGCGCGCTCTCCAGCTCCGCGCGCGCGAGCTCGAACTCGCCTTCCTTCTCGAACGTCGAGGCCGCGTCGAGGCGCTCCTGCGCGATCGCGTCCTTCGAGGCATCGACTCGGGCTCGCACGTGCGCGACGCCCTCGGGCGCGGCGCCCTTTTGCTTGGCGAGCGCGCGGTCGTACGCGAGCTTCGCCTCGCCGAAGCGCTTGGCTTCGAAGTGCGCATCGGCTTCCGCGCGCAGCTCGTCGAACGACGAGCCGCCGAACAGCTTCTTCAGGAACGACATGGCTACTTGTCCTTCTTTTCTTTCGCCGCGATCTTCTGCAGCGCAGCGCTCTTGAGCTGCGGGGCGACGTTGCGGCTCCGCGAGATCTCGCGGAGATCGTTCCCGTTCATGTGCGAGAGAAAACTGAGCGAGATGCCGAAGGGCGTCTTCGGGTTGAAGACGAGCGCGCGCTTCACCTCCGCGCTGCGCGTCAGGTTCCGCATCGAGCCGATGTGCTTGAGGACCTCCTCGCCCACCTGCCGCGAGTGCGCGACGGCGGTCGCCTCACCGATGCTCAGCTGCGGGGAACGAATGGCCGTCATCGCGACCTGACGATCGTTGTCGCGCACGAGGAACGCCCGCGCCGCGGCGCTGCCGATCTGGGCGAGGCGGATCTTCTTCGCCTTCGAGAGCCCGCTGATCTTCATCGAGAGCGGGAGATGCTTCTCGCGGACGCGCTCCTCGCTCTTGGCGAGGTCGATCTCGACCGCGTCCACATCGTCCTCGTCGGCGGCGATGGTGTCGGCGAACTCTCGGTCTTCGGGGAGCGCCTCCTCGGTCGGCTCGAAGAGCAGCTCGCCCTGGATCGCCTCGAGGTGCGCCTCGAACGTCTCCTTCGGCAAGCCGGGGACCTCGACGCCGTGCCGCGACGCGAGCTCGATCAGGCGGTCCGCCGTGCTCATGCGCACGTTTCGGTTGTTGTAGAGCGCACCGATGATCGCGGGGGCGCGCAGCAAGCGCGCCTCGTTCGCCGCGATGCGCTCGCCGAGGGCGTCGTCGGCGCGCTTCGCGAGCAGCTCGATCGTGCCGTCGGCGGTCGCGTGGTTGAGCGCGATGCGCTCGCGCATCTCGCGCCGGTCGAGACGCTCGGCGAGCGCGTCGAGGATGCTCGGGTCGAGCGCGCCCTCGCAAGCGACGAGGAGCACGTTGTCCGGGAGCGCGACGAGCGACGCGGTCGCAGCCTCCGAGAGCGTCGGGTCCGGGTCGGCGGCGAGCTGCGCGAGGATGGTGACGAGGTCGCCGCCCTTGAGCGGCACCAAGCCGCGCGCGGCCATCGTGCGTGCAGGCAGGGGCGCCGCGGGATCGCAGAAACGACGCAGCGCCTCGGGGAGCGCCGACAGCTGCAGTGGAAGCGGAGGCGGGCGGTCCATGGAGCAGCGTTGAACCCGAACGCAGCCCGCGCGTCAAGCCCGATGCGCGTCGCGGAGGCGCCCGCGTCGAGCGCGACCGCCGCGCACGCGCGCTGCGGTCCTGCTCGTTCTCCTAGTGGTTGCGGCCGCCGCCGTGTCCGCGCCCGTGCTCGCCTTCGCCTTCGTGGCGCCGGTCCTCGCCGCGATGATCGTCGTCGCTGCCGCCGCGATGGCCGTCGTCGTCGCGCGGCCCGTCACCTCCGCGCCCGCGGTCCCAGCGGCCCTGCACGAAGAACCAACCATGGCCCCGTCGCTGCCACTGCGGCGCGACCCAGATGGCTCCCGGCTGCTGCGGCGCGTCCCACCGACCGGGGATCCACGCGTAGGCGTTGCCGCCCCACTGCCAATAGCCAGCGACCCAGACGTGCGCCGCGCTCGGGCGCGGTCCTTCGTGCTCGACGCGCATCGCCGGAGGGGCCACCGCGATCACACCGACGACGACGGGCGGCGGCGCAGGCTGCTGCACGACGACGGTGACGGGCGGCGGCGGTCGCACGACCACGGTCACCGGCGGCTGCGGCGGTTGCACGACGACGGTGACGGGCGGCGGCGGCGCGGGGCGATTGACGCCGACGGTCACGACGCCCACCTGCTGCTGGGCGTTGGTGCGCACGACGACCCGCGGACGCGCGGGCCGCACCTGCGCGCGCACGGTGGGCGGCCTGACGGTCACGGTGACCTGCGCCGAGGCGGGCGTCGTTCCGGCGACCGCGCCGAGCATCAGGCCACCGATCGTGAAGCAGACACCCTTGGCGAAACTCGACGTCTTCATGGACTCTCCTGTGGGCTTGCCAGCGCGGCGCTCGAGCATGGGCGCTCTGACGTTCCGCGCCCGGCGAATGTTCAACGGGCGAGTCGGCTCGCCTCCGCTCGCGACCTCAGTCGCCGAGCACGCGCCACGCGTGTCCGTAGACGACCGCGCGGGGCGGGCGCAGAAACCCCACCAACGTCACGCCGAGCTCCACGGCGAGGTCCACGGCGAGGGACGTCGGCGCCGAGATCGCGGCGAGCAGCGGGATGCGCGCGACGGCCGCTTTTTGCACGATCTCGAAGCCCGCGCGCCCGGAGACCAAGAGCGCGTGTCCCGCGAGCGAGCGCCCCGCGAGCAGCATATGGCCGATCACCTTGTCCGTGGCGTTGTGTCGCCCGACGTCCTCGCGGAGCACGACGAGCGTGCCGTCAGGAGCGAAGAGCGCGGCGGCGTGCAGGCCGCCCGTGTGCTCGAACGTCGCCTGCGCGGGGCGCATCGCCGCGGGCATCGCGTAGAGGCGCTCGCGCGAGAACGTCGTCGAGTCCTGCTCGCGAGTCAGCGCGCCGACCTTCGTGCGAATCGAGTCGATCGTCGTCTTGCCGCAGACTCCGCACGACGACGCTGCGTAAAACGCCCTGCGCGCGCGCCCGACGTCGACCGTCGCGCCCTCGCGCAGGCGCACCTCGATGACGTCGGGGAGCGCGCGCCCGGAGGCGTCGTGCCAGTGCGCGACCCGCTCGAGCGCAGCGCCGTTCGGGACGACACCCTCGGTGTAGAGAAAGCCCGCCGCGAGCTCCTCGTCATGCCCCGGCGTCCGCATCGTGACGGCGATGGGCTCGCCCGCGACTCGAAGCTCGAGCGGCTCCTCGACGGCGAGCTGATCGCTGCCCGCGACTGCGCTGCCGGCCTGTGCGCTGCCGGCCTGTGCGCTGCCGGCCTCTGCGCTGCCCGCCTCTGCGCTCGCGGCGTGCGTGCCTCCTCCGTCGAGGACGGTGACGTCGCGTCGAACGCTCGGCGTGGTCGTCACGAGGGAGCCGCGCCCGATGGGCAGGCGGACGTGCTTGCGAGGCTCGACGCTCATTCGCGGTGATGCATTCCGGTCGCACCGTGGAGGGCGCGCGCGCCGCCCGCGCCGAGGCGCGTGAGCTTCACCGCCGAATACTTGTACTCGGGGCAGTGCGTCGGGCCGTCCGAGTCACCCGAGGTCAGCATATTCACCTTCATCTCGGGGAAGTGGAACGACATGAACACGTTGCCCGGCGCGACGCGCGTCGTGACCTTCGCGAACGTGCGCACGGTGCCGCGCCGCGACACGACCTCGATCTCGTCGTCGTCCGCGAGCCCGAGGCGCGCAGCATCGTCGGGGTGAACCTCGGCGAGATCGCTCGGGTGCAGCTCGAGGTTGGCGGTGTTTCGCGTCATCGTCCCGGCGTTGTAGTGCGCGAGTTGACGGCCCGTGATCAGCACGAACGGATACTCGAGATCGAGCTCCTCGCGCGGAGGAGCCCAGTCGATCGCGGTCAGGCGCGCCTTGCCGCTGCTCGTGTAGAAGCGCCCCTCGGGGCGGTCCTCGGTGTAGAGGGTCGTCGTGCCGGGATGTTCCTTGTGCGGGACCGGCCACTGCAGCCCCTTGCGCCCGAGTCGCTCGAAGCTGACGCCGGCGAGATCGGGAGTCAGACTGGCCATCTCGTCACAGATCGCAGACGCCGTTCGCGCGGGCATCCGATAGCCGAGGCGGTCCGAGAGCTCGAGAATGATGTCGAGGTCTTGGCGCGCATTCCCAGGCGGTTTGCCCGCCGCCTGCACGAGCTGAATCCGACGCTCCGCGTTCGTGAAGGTGCCAGTCTTCTCGAGGAACGCGCTGCCCGGTAGCACGACGTGCGCGAGCTTCGCGGTCTCCGACAGGAAGATCTCCTGACAGACCAGCAGCTCGAGTGACTGCAGCGCCTTCTCGACGTGCCGCATGTTGGGATCCGTCTGCGCGATGTCCTCGCCGAAGACGTAGAGGCCGCGCAGCGTGCCCGCGATGGCGCCGTCGAACATCTCGGGGATCATCAGCCCGCGCGTGCGCTTCATCGTGACGCCCCACGCGGCCTCGAAGCGCCGCGCGACAGGCTCGCTCGTCACCGACTGATACATCGTGAAGACGGTCGGCAAAGAGCCCGAGTCGCTCGCGCCCTGCACGTTGTTCTGCCCGCGGAGCGGGTTCACGCCCGAGCCCGGGCGGCCGAGGTTGCCCGTCAGCACGGCGAGGTTGATCAGGCACTGCACGCCGGGCGAGCCCTGCGTCTGCTCCGTGATCCCGAGCCCGTAGAAGATCGCCGCCGCCTTCGACGCGCCGTAGATCTGCGCTGCGCGCCGCACCAGCGCGGGCGCGACTCCCGTGATCGCCTCTGCGCGCTCGGGCGTCCAGGTCCGGATGAAGTCGAGGTAGCGGTCGGCCCCCTCGACGTAGCGCTCGAGGAAGTCGCGATCGAGCATTCCCTCTTCGACGAGCGCGCAAGCGAGGGAGTTGAACAGCGCGACGTTGGAGCCGGGGCGCAGCTGCAGATACACGTCGGCGAGGTGCGCGAGCTCGATGCGGCGCGGGTCCGCGACGATGAGCTTGCAGCCGTCGAGCACCGCCTGCTTCATGCGCGCGCCGACGACGGGGTGCGCCTCCGTCGGGTTCGAGCCGGTGAGGAAGAGGACCTCGGCGCGCTCGATGTCGTCGAAGGAATTCGTCCCGCCCGAGAGCCCGAGCGAGCCAATCAGCCCGAAGCTCGACGGCGAGTGACAGACGCGCGAGCAGTTGTCGATGTTGTGCGTGCCAATCGCGGCGCGCATCAGCTTCTGCATCGCGTAGTTCTCTTCGTTCGTGCAGCGCGAAGAGGAGATGGCGGCGAGCGCGTCGGGGCCGTGCGCGCCCTTGATGCGGAGGAAGCCCTCAGCGACATAGGACATCGCCTCTTCCCAGGTCGCGTCTCGGAAGCCGTCCGAGGTGCGAATCAGCGGATTGCGCAGGCGCGCTTCGCTGATGGCGAATTGGTGCGCAAAGCGCCCTTTGACGCACGTATGCCCTTGATTCGCGGGCCCATCGAGCGCCGGGTCGATGGCGACGACCTCGTCGTTGCGGACGTGCGCCTCGAGCCGACAGCCGACTCCGCAGTACGCGCACGTCGTCGTCACGGTGCGGTCGACGTCGCCGCGGACGCGGAACGCCTTCTCGTCGAGCGCGCCTGTCGGGCACACGGAGACGCACGCGCCGCACGAGACGCACGAGGTCTCGGTGAGCGCCTGATCGAGCCCCGCGATGATCTTCGTGCCGAAGCCGCGCCCCTGATAGCTCAGCGCGAACGCCCCTTGGAGCTCGTCGCACGCGCGCACGCAGCGCCCGCAGACGATGCACTCGTCGAGGTTCATTTGGATGTACGGGTGTCGCGGGTCGGGCGCGTGCGTGTGCCGCAGCCCCTCGAAGCGCGAGCCCTCGAGCCCGAAGTGCGCGACGACCTGCGCGAGCTCGTTGCGCGCGCCCGCGTTCTCGAGGCGGTCGAGCGGGAAGTCCGAGAGCACGAGCTCGACCGT
>CAIUAC010000308.1 GCA_903896985.1 uncultured Sandaracinus sp. | reverse complement strand
GGCTGCTGCTCTCGACGCCGAAGCTCGAGGTCATGTGCGCCGCCGCGCGGGCGGCCGGCGCGCTCGGCGCGAAGCTGACCGGCGGGGGCGGAGGCGGCTGCATGATCGCGCTTTGCGCCGACGACGCAGCGGCAGAGCGCGTGCGCGAGGCGGTGGCGGCGGTCGGCCGAGACGCGTTCATCGTGCACGCCGGAGGCAACCCATGAGCTCAGCGAAGGCCGTGGCGCGCGCGAACATCGCGCTCGCGAAGTACTGGGGAAAGTGCGACGTCGCGCTCAACCTGCCCGCGGTCCCGAGCATCTCGCTGACGCTCGAGCCGCTGACGACGGAGACGACGGTCACGCTCGACGCCGCGCTGACGGCGGACTTGCTCCTGCTCGGCGGCAAGCTCGCTGGCGCGAGCGAGACGAGGCGCGCGGCGAAGCTGCTCGCGGGATTGCGAGAGCGCTCGGGGGAGCGTCGCTTTGCGCGGATCGAGAGCGTCAATCACTTCCCGACGGCGAGCGGCCTCGCGTCGAGCGCGTCGGGCTTCGCGGCCCTCGCCGGGGCGGCGCAGGCGGCGATGGGCATGGCGCTACGGCCGTCGGAGCTCAGCGCGATCGCGCGGCAGGCGAGCGCGTCGGCCGCGCGCAGCGTCTACGGCGGCTTCGTCGAGCTTCCCGCGGGCGTGCCTGGGGACCCGGATCTCGCCGCGTCGCCGCTCTATCCGCCAGCGTACTGGGACGTGTGCATCGTGGTCGCCGTCGCGGACGAGGGGCCCAAGGAGACGGGCTCGACCGACGGCATGGAGCACACGCGCAACACCTCGCCGTACTACGACGCCTGGGTGAACGCGGCGCCCGCCCTCGCGAACGATGTGAAACGCGGGCTCGACTCGCGCGACCTAAGCCGCGTGGGTGAAGCGATGGAGCAGAGCACGCTAGCCTTTCATGCCTGCGCGATGGCCGCCGCGCCTGGGCTGGTCTACCTGCAGCCGGTGACCCTCGCCGCGCTCGCGACGGTCAAGCGCCTGCGCAAGGAAGGCGTGCCGGTGTACGCGACGATGGACGCCGGACCGCACGTCAAGGCGCTCTGCGCCGCCGAGGACGCCGCGCGTGTCGCAAAAGCGCTCGAGGCGACGCCGGGCGTGCTCCGCACGATCCGCGCGACGCCTGGCGCCGGGTTGACGGTAGACGGGGTGCCCGTAGGTCGGGCTCACGGGTGATACGAGGTGCCTGAGCCCCGCGCGCTCTTGGTGGGCGCGAGCGCCCCTGGAAAGCTCATGATCTCGGGCGAATATGTCGTCCTCGACGGCGCCGTGGCGCTCGTCGCGGCGGTCGACGCGCGGGCGGTCGTCCGCTGGGTCTGGAATGACGACGGCTCGCCCCCCGCTCGGCACGGCTCGCCGGGATCCTCGACGCTGCCTCCAGAGGTGCTGCTAACCAAGAGCCTTGCGGAAGCCTTCACGCGGATGACCTCCACCACCGACAGCCTCGCGCTCGATGTGTCCGCCCTGCGGCGGGGCGCGCGCAAGCTCGGCCTCGGCTCCTCCGCGGCGGCGGCGGCGGCGACGGCGGGCGCGGTGTTCGCGCGGGCGGGGCGGGACCTCGGGGCCGCGAGCGAGCGGCGCGCGATGCTCGACCTCGCGCTCGAGGGGCATCGCAGCGTCGCGCCAGAGGGCAGCGGCGCGGACGTCGCCGCGTCGGTGCTCGGCGGACTCGTGCGGTTTCAGCGCGACGCGGAGTCGGGTGCCGTGCTCGAGGCGACGCCGGTCG
>CAIUAC010000307.1 GCA_903896985.1 uncultured Sandaracinus sp. | reverse complement strand
CGCCAGGTCGTTGTACGGGATCGTCAGCGTCGTCGCGGCGACGGAGGCGGGGATGCCCGCGCTGTCCGGCACGCCGAAGGTCGCGAGGCCGCTGCCGGCTTTGACGAGCAAGTAGTCAGCGCCGCCGTGATAGCAGCCCTCGAGCTTGACGATCAGGTCGCGCTTCGTGAAGCCGCGCGCGACGCGGAGCGCGCCCATCACGGCCTCGGTCCCGCTGGAGGTCAGGCGCACCATCTCGATCGACGGGTAGGCGGCGATGATCGCCTCGGCCATGTCGACCTCGCCCGGGGAGGGCGTGCCGTAGGTCGTGCCCTTCGCCGCGGCCTCGGAGATCGCGCGCACGACCTCAGGGTGCGCGTGCCCGAGGATCATCGGGCCCCAGGAGCCGAGGTAGTCGACGTACTCGGTGCCGTCCGCGCCGACGAGCGTGGCGCCGTGCGCCGACTTGACGAAGACCGGCTCGCCGCCGACGGCCTTGAAGGCGCGCACCGGCGAGTTGACGCCGCCCGGGATGAGGCGCTTGGCGCGCGCGAAGAGCTCTTGGGAAATCTTGTCCGACATGGGCGCAACGCTGCTCCGAGTGGGCCGCCCGAGCAAGCGTGTTAAGGTCGGACGCAGGCTCGAGCGCGACAGCGAACACGAAGTCGAGCACCGGGGGGTGACCATGGGCGCCGCTGACGAACATCGAAGGGCTGCGGACGCGCGGGTGCGGGTCGCGGTGATCACGGCGAGCGACACGCGCACCGTCGAGAACGACGAGAGCGGGCGGGTGCTGCGCGAGGGGCTGACGGCGGCGGGGCACGAGGTCGTGTCGTACGCGGTCGTGCGCGACGAGCCGGACGAGGTGCGGAGCGAGGTGCGGCGCCTGCTCGAGAGCGGCATCGCGCGCGTCGTGATCACGACGGGCGGCACCGGCATCACGGCGCGCGACTCGACGTATGAGGCGCTCGACGGGCTGCTCGAGAAGCGCCTCGACGGCTTCGGCGAGCTGTTTCGCGCGCTCTCGTACGAGCAGATCGGCGCGGCGGCGATGATGTCGCGCGCGGTCGCGGGGACCTACCGCGGCGGGCTGATCGTCGCGCTCCCGGGCAGCGCGGACGCGGTGCGCCTCGCGCTCCAGAAGATCCTCGTGCCCGAGCTAGCGCACCTCGCGAAGCTCGCCTCGCGCGGCGCAGACGCCCCGGGCTCCGTGCGCCCCGTGCCCGACCGCGCGCGGCTCTCGCGGCGCACCGAGGCGCTCGCGAGCGACGTCGGGCTCGTCGCCAAGAGCGCGCCGGAGCTGATCGCCGACGACGGCGTGCTGCGGCTCTACGAGGCGCTGCGCGCCGAGGTCGCGCACCTCGCGGGCGACGGAGCCGTCGCGCAGGTGCCCTCGACGGACACCGCGTCGCGCGTCCGCTATGCGGAGCTCGCGGTGTACGCCGGGCAGCTCGCGGCGGTCATGGAGCCGGACTGACGTCCGGGTCGGGAGCCGGGCCCGGAGCGGGGCGCGAGCGCCCGACCAGCGCGACGGCGAGGGCGGGGAGCGCGAGCAAGGTCACCACGGTCGAGAGCACGAGCCCGCCGATCGTGGCGACGGCGAGCGGACGCTGTAGCTCGGAGCCCGCGCCGAGGCCGAGCGCGAGGGGCAAGAGCCCCGCGAGCGTCGCCGCCGTCGTCATCAAGATGGGGCGCAGGCGCCGCTCACCGGCGAGCGCGACGGCCTCGGCGAAGCTCGGCGTCGTCGGCGCGAGGCTCGCGGCGTGCTCGAGCAAGAGGATCCCGTTCTTCACGACGAGGCCCGCGAGCAGCACGCAGCCCATCAGCGAGGAGGCGTTGAGCGGGATCCCCGTCGCCGCGAGCGTCAGCACCGCGCCGACGAGCGCGAGCGGCGCGCACGCGAGCACGACGAGGGCGAGCCGGAGCGTGCGCAGCTGGATGAGCAGGATCGCGAGCACGAGCACGATGCCGAGCCCGAACACGCTCGCGAGGTCGCGCTGCGCTCCTCGCGCGGCCTCCGCCTGACCGCCGACCTCGCGCGTGTAGCCGGCAGGAAACTGGAGCTCCGCGACCGCGCGCTCGACGGCCTCGGTCGCGCCGCCGAGATCCGCGCCCTCGACCGCGGTCGTCACGAGCGCCATCGAGCGCAGGTTCTCGCGCCGGATCACGGCGGGCCCGCGCGGGCGAGCGACGTCGGCGATCGTGTCGAGGCGCACCGTCCCCGGCCCGTACGCGAGCGGCAGCGCGCTCACCGCGTCGGCGTCGAAGCGCACGGCGTCGGGCGTCCGCACGCGCACGCCGATCAGCCGGTCG
>CAIUAC010000306.1 GCA_903896985.1 uncultured Sandaracinus sp. | reverse complement strand
TCTTCAGCTGCGGCGTAGACGGACTCATGGCTTCCCTTCGAGCGGGCGGTTGGACGCGGCGACCCTCGCGGCGCGCGATGCTACCCGTCTCGACGCGCAGGGTCGACCGCAACGAAAGACGTCGAGCCCTTGCAGCACTCCGAAATGGGCGCAGTTGTAAAGTAGTGAAACCCGCGGAACAGCAGCCACCCTCGGCCTGTGAGCCCGCGAGCGACGCCGCGACGCCTTGGCGCGCGGTCGTGGACGCGACTCCCATCTTCATAGGGGTGCTCGAGCTCGACGGGCGCCTGCGCGAGGCGAACCGCGCGGCGCTCGAGTTCGTCGGTGTCGTACGCGACGACGTGATAGGGCTGCCGTTCGCCGACACCATCTGGTGGCGAGACGACCGCGCCGGGCGAGAGCGCCTGCACGCTGCGATCGAGAACGCGAGCCGCGGCGAGTCCGCGCGCTTCGACGTTCGACACCAGAGCGCGGACGGCACCCGCGGGACCTTCGACTTCATGCTCGCGCCCGTGCGGGGCCCGGACGGATCGGTCGCGTCGTTGGTCGCGACCGCGGTGGACGTCACCGTCACTCGCGGCCTCGCCGCGGAGGTGGCGCGGGCGGAGGCCTTCGGCCGGCAGTTATTCGAGCGAAACCGCTCGATCATGCTGTTCATCGAGCCCCGAACGGGCCGTATCCGCGACGCGAACCCGGCGGCAGTGGCCTTCTACGGGTATGACCGGGCCACGCTCTGCTCGATGCGGATCCACGACATCAACGCGCAGGGGCCCGCGGCGGTCGACGCTGCGATGGCGCGCGCCGAGACCGACCAGCGGAGTCTCTTCGAGTTCCGTCATCGACTCGCCTCCGGCGAGGTCCGCGATGTGGAGGTGCGCACGGGGCCGCTCGAGCGCGACGGCGCGACGCTGCTCTACTCGATCATCCACGACGTCACCGCGAGCCGCGCGGTCGCGAGCGACGCGCGGCTCGCGTGGACGGTGGTCGAGCAGGCGCGCGACGCCATCGTCGTGACGGAGCTGGACGGCGTCGTGCGCACGGCGAATCGGGCCTTCGCCCGCCTGACCGGACTCGAGCACGGGGCGCTCGCTGGACAGCCGGTGGCCGCGTGCCTGCGTCCGCTCGCGCGGGCGGCGCTGCGCCAAGCGTGGACCTCGGTCGCTGGCGGCGCGACTTGGCAAGGCGAGCTGCAGGTCCCCGAGCCCGCCGGGCTCACGGTGACGACCTACCACCTCTCGTTGTCCGCGGTGCGCGACGAGAGCGGCGCCGTGACGCATGTGCTCGGCGTCTTCTCCGACGTGGACGAGCAAGCGCGGGCCCGAGAGCGCCTCGAGCTCCTGGCGCACCACGACCCGCTGACGGGGCTGTGCAACCGGGCCAACTTCGACGAGGAGGTCGAGAAGAGCGTGGCCAGACACGCGCGCTCGGGCAGCCCGTTCGCGGTGGTCTTCGTCGACCTCGACCACTTCAAGCAGGTCAACGACGAGCACGGCCACGCCGCCGGCGATGCGGCGCTCGTCGAGACCGCGCGGCGTCTCACCGCGGGCAC
>CAIUAC010000305.1 GCA_903896985.1 uncultured Sandaracinus sp. | reverse complement strand
GCAGCAGAAGTCGATGGAGGTCCAGAAGCGTTCCGAGCTCGAGGGGCGGTGCGCCGGCTGGAACAAGCTGCTCGAGGACGCGCGGGGCGAGGCAGACCGTGTGCGCGCCGAGGTCTCTCGCAATCGCGACGAGGCGGACCGCGCCCGCCGCGACGCCGACGACGCCAAGAACGAGCTCGAGCGCACGAAGGGCGAGGCCGCCCGCGCGCAGGGCGACATCGAGCGCGCCAAGGGCGAGGCCGAGCGCCTCCGCAAGGACCTCGACGGCTCGCGTCGGGAGGCCGAGTCCCTCACGCGCTCGCTCGAAGATTCCCGCGAGCAATTGCTCGAGCTCGAGGCGAGCGCGGGCTCGCTCTCGAACGCCGACGCCGACGGGCTGCGCGGCGAGATCGTCGCGCAGAAGGAGCGCGTGCGCACGCTGCTCTCCGAGGTCGGGACGGTCGAGCACACCGTCAGCGCGCAGATCAACGAGCTCTCGACGGACCTCGACGAGCAGATGGCCGCCGTCGATCAGACGACCCGCTCGATGACCGATATGGCCGCAGCGCTCCGCGAGATCGCGCAGCACGTCGAGGTGCTCGCCTCGAGCGCGGAGGAGTCCTCCTCCTCCATCCTCGAGATGACGGCGACCAACGACGAGGTCGCCGAGAACATGACGAACCTCGCCGCGAGCGTGCGCGAGACCGTCTCCTCCATCGAGGAGATGGCCTATTCGATCAAGGAGGTCGCGCGCAACGTCGATGAGCTCTCGCTCACCGCCGAAGAGACCAGCTCCTCGATGAACGAGATGGACGTCTCCATCGATCAGGTGCAGTCGAACGCCAACGAGACGGCGAAGCTCTCCGAGGACGTCGCCATCGACGCGGAGCGCGGCGCCGAGGCGATCCTCAAGACGATCGCCGAGATCAACCGCATCAAGGACACCTCGAGCGACGCCGTCGCGGTCATCGCGTCGCTCGGCAGCCGGATCGAGGCGATCGGCGACATCCTCAACGTCATCGACGACGTCGCCGAGCAGACGAACCTCCTCGCGCTCAACGCCGCGATCATCGCCGCGCAAGCGGGCGAGCACGGCAAGGGCTTCGCCGTCGTCGCCGACGAGATCAAGGACCTCGCCGAGCGCGCGGGCAGCTCCACCAAGGAGATCGCCGACCTGATCAAGACGATCCAGGCGGAGTCGAAGAACGCGATCGCCGCCGTCGAGCGCGGCGCGCACACCGTCGACCGCGGCGTCGAGGTCAGCGCCGAGGCCGAGCGCGCCCTCAAGAAGATCCTCGAGTCCTCGCGGAAGTCGACGAACATGGTCCGCGCCATCGCGCGCGCGACGGTCGAGCAGGCGAAGGGCAGCAAGCAGGTCACCGACTCGATCGGCCGCATCGCGGAGACCGTGCAGCAGATCGCCGCGGCCACGGCCGAGCAGGCGCGCGGCTCCGAGCTGATCATGAAGAGCGCCGAGAAGATGCGCCTGATCACGCAGCACGTGGAGCGCAGCTCGCAGGAGCAGACGCGCGGCGGGCGGCAGATCACGCAGGCGATCGAGAACATCTCCAACATGGTCAATCAGCTGCACCAGTCGCAGCGCGCGCAGTCCCGCGGCAGCGAGCAGACGCTCCTCGCCGCGCAGCGCATCCAGGAGATCACGCGCGCCTACGAGCGCCATCTGCGAGACCTCGCGGGTGCTGCGACCCGGCTCAAGAAGGTGCTCGCCGAGCAGCCGCAAGGCGGGCAGTGAAGTTGCCGGGCTCGCGTACCGTCGCCCTGCGCGCGGTGCTACCCCTCCGCTGACGTATGTTCGGAATCGGGTTCGGAGAGTTCGTGGTCATCGGTGTCCTGCTGCTCATGGCAGTCGGGCCGCGCCGTATGCCGGTGATGATGAAGTCGATCGGCCGCGCGATGCGGGAGTTCCGGAAGGCGACGCGTGAACTGCGCGCGCAGGTCGGTCTCGACGAGCTGATGGCCGAGGACGACCTCGTGCGGCCTGTCCCGAAGATGCAGCGCTCGGCTCGCAAGGCCGCGTCAGGCGCCCGCATCTCTCGGGCGCTCGCCGACTCGGTGCCGATCACGGCGCAGGCGCAGGAGTACCCGCCCGAGGGCGTCGACGTCGCCGAGTCGAGCCCGGCGCCGACCCCGCCGACGGCAGAGGCGTAGCGCGTGGCGAGTCCACGCAAGGCCTCCGCCGAGAGCGAGCCCGACACCGACGACGAGGACGCCGCCCCGAAGCCCGAGGACGACGTGCAGATGTCGTTCTTCGATCACCTCGACGAGCTTCGACTCCGGCTGATCCGCTCGACCTATCTCTTCTTGCCGTCGGTCGGGCTCGCCTGGATCTTCCGCGTGAAGCTGATGGATTTTCTCGCGATCCCCCTCGGGCGCGCGATCCACAAGCTGAACCTCCCGGTCAACGGGCTGCACTTCCTCAGCCCCGCGGACGCCTTCATGGTCTACATGAAGCTCGCGCTCTTCGTGGGTTTCCTGGTCTCCTCTCCTTGGGTGTTCTGGCAGGCGTGGGGCTTCATCTCGCCGGGCCTCTACGCCAAGGAGAAGCGCTACGCGCTCCCGTTCGTCTTCTTCTCGACGCTGTGCTTTCTCGGCGGCGCGACCTTCGGCTACTACGCCGTGTTCCCGTCGGCGTTCGAGACGTTCCTCGGCTTCAGCGAGATGCTCCCGATGGCCGGCGTGCGCATCACGCCGACGATCACGATGTCCGAGTATCTCGACTTCACGACGCAGATGCTGCTCGGCTTCGGCGTCGTCTTCGAGGTGCCCGTCGTCGTGACGTTCCTCGCGATGACCGGCGTCGTCGACTGGCGCCAGCTGCTCAAGTTCGGGCGCTGGTTCATCGTGATCGCGGCGGTCGTCGCGGCGGTGCTCACGCCGCCCGACGTCGGCTCGCAGATGATGATGCTGGTGCCGCTGATCACGCTCTACTACTTCAGCGTGCTGCTCGCGTTCTTCTTCGGGAAGAAGCGCCCGCCCCCCGCGCCTGAGCCGGTCGAGTCGGACGACTGAGCAGCGCGCGCCGGCGCAGGCTGCCGGTCGCCGGCTACTTCGTGCCGCCCTGAATCGGGAGCGTCGCGCTCGTCGCGTCGCCGGGGACGTCGGGGATCATCCAGGTGTCCCCCCAGAGGGACGCTCCCCCGTCGATGTAGAACGACTGCCCCGTGATGAAGTCGGCGACGCGCGACGAGAGGTACGTGATGAGGTGCGCGACCTCTTCGCTCGTGCCGAGGCGCTTGAGCGGCGTCGCCTTGCGGCTCATCTCGAGCAGCTCGGGCGGGTACTGCTCGGTGCCGGTCGTGCGGATGACGCCCGGCGCGACCGCGTTGACGCGGAGCCCGTGCTGCGCCCACTCGATCGAGAGCGTCTTGGTCATGTTCTCGACGCCCGCCCGCGCAGCGCCCGTGTGCACCATGCCCGGGAAGCCGCGCGCGACGTTCGCGATCACGTTGACGACGCGCCCGCGCTTCTGCGGGATCATCGCGCGGGTCGCGACCGCGTGCGTCATGGTCCAGGTGCCGAGGAGGTTGTTGCGCACCACCGCCTCGAAGCCCTTCGGCGAGAGCGCTTCGGCCGTCGTCGGGAACTGCCCGCCCGCGTTGTTCACGAGCACGGAGATCGGGCCGAGCTGGGCGTTGACCTGATCGACGAGCGCCGTCACTTGGTCCGGCTGCCGGATGTCGCAGGGCAGCCCGAGCGCCGTGATGCCCTCGGCGGTCAGCTTCCCGACGGCCGCGTCGAGCCGCTCTTGGCGACGCCCGCAGATCGCGACCTTCGCGCCGAGCCGTCCGGTCTCTCTCGCGACGTCGAAGCCGATGCCGGTCGCGCCGCCGGTGATGAGCACGACCTGGCCCTCGAAGAGCCCCTCGCGGAAGACGTCCTGCACGGTGTTCCCTTTCGCGCCGCGGCTCGCGCGGCCTGGTGGCTCAGGGCCGCGAGCTGCGCAGCAGCAGCATCTCGACCATCTCGCGTACGTCGTCTAGCTCGAACGGCTTCTCGAGCGACCCGACCGCGCCATGCGAACGCGCGACCTCCGCGCGCTCGGAGCTCGCGCTGACCACGACGACGGGCGGAGCGTCGTCCCCGAAGCGCTCGTGAAGGCGACCCAGGAACGTCTCGCCGTCCATCTTCGGCATCATCAGGTCGAGCAGCACGAGCGAGAAGGGCTCCTTCTCGCACTCGCGCAGTGCATCCTCGCCGTTGCCCGCCGCCACGACGTCGTAGCCATCGGACCGGAGCACGAGCGCGACGAGCCGCAGGATATCCGCGTCGTCATCGACGAGGAGGACCCGCTTTTGTGCTGCTGACGTCACGCTCGACTCCGAGGGTAGCGGACCGGCGCGTTGCCGCCAAGGGCCCTCTTTGCTGCTACTCTCCGCCGCCCCATGTCGCTTACTTCAGAGCCGCGCGCCCTCAAGAAGGGCGACCGCAAGCGCGCCGCGCAGGCACCGCTCGACGACATCGACTGGGCCGCGCTGCCCTCCGACGATGAGGGCGCCGCCGTCCGCGCGGTGCTCCGCGCGCTCGAGGTCGGCGACCACCGGCGCGTGCGCGAGCTCGCCCTGCCGCTGCGCGTGGCCAAGAGCGCGGTCGTCCGCGACAGCGCCGCGAAGCTCGAGCGGCGAATCTCCATCGACCCCGCGCAACTGATCGTGCTCGGGCTCTGCTCGGCGTTCTTTCTCGCGATGGTGCTCCTCTACCTGCGCTGAAGCGCGCCGCGCCCAAGCCCACCGCTCCCACTCCGAGAGGCCCTCCCGATGCGCCCAGTCTCCCGCCTCGCACTCCTCGCCGCCCTCGCGCTCATGGTCGCCTCGTGCGGCGGGGCGCAGACCGGCGCTGCCCGGCCGACGGGCGACGTCCACGCGCCGAACAGGCTCTATCCGCTCGGGGCGGGCTATGTGTGGAGCTACAAGATCGACACCGGGACCACCATGGACTCGCTCGTCGTGATGCGCGTCGTGCGCGCGGACGGATCCCACTTCGAGGTCTCACCGGGCGGAGGCGGAAGCCCGAGCATCTACGACCGGCGCCCCGAGGGACTCTTTCGCCCGGGGAGCAGCACCTGGCTGCTGCGCGCGCCCATCGAGGTCGGCGCGACCTGGCCGAGCACGAGCGGGATGACGGCGACGGTGACGTCGGTGACCGCGCGCGCCGCGACCGGCGCAGGCGACTTCGAGGACTGCGTCGAGGTCACGGAGGCGGGCGGCGAGGCCGGTCGAGTGACCCGCACGGTGTACTGCACGGACGTCGGCCCGGTGCTGATCGACACCAGCGTCGCGCTCTCCGTTCGCGAGACCGCGCTGCACGTCGTCGCCAAGCTCCAGGGCTTCTCGTTCGGCGGGGAGTGAAGGCCGCGAGCGGAACGGCGGCGTAAGCCACTGATATCACGCTGAAATTTGCTGGCCTCCGGCCTTGCGTGGCGGGGCTGATCGTGCCATGCTGCCGCCTCTTCCGAGCGTCCTGTGACCAGGACCGGCGTAGCGCGAGTACCCGCGCGGCGCATGACCCTCCCGGGGACCAGCGAGTGCATGTCGAACACTGAGCAGCCGACGCCCAGCGCGCTTCCCGAGGTAGCGGTCGAGACCGCGGCGCAGCCAACGACTCCAGAGCCGCCCGCGGACAAGGACTACGGCTCGTCGTCCATCCAGGTCCTCGAGGGGCTCGAGGCGGTGCGCAAGCGCCCGGGTATGTACATCGGGGATGTGCACGACGGCACCGGGCTGCACCACCTCGTCTGGGAGGTCATCGACAACTCCGTCGACGAGCACCTCGCGGGGCACTGCAACGCGATCGAGGTGTCCATCCTCGCGGACGGCTCCGTGATGGTCTCCGACGACGGGCGAGGCATCCCCGTCGGCATGCACAGCAAGGGCGTCAGCGCGGCAGAGGTCGTGATGACCGTGCTGCACGCCGGCGGCAAGTTCGACCACGACAGCTACAAGGTCTCCGCCGGTCTGCACGGCGTCGGCGTCTCGGCGGTCAACGCCGTCAGCGAGTCGCTCAAGCTCGAGATCCGGCGTGAAGGCAAGGTCTGGTACCAGGAGTATCGGCAGGGCAAGCCCGTCGCGCCGATCGCCGCCATCGGCGAGACGCAGCGCACCGGCACGATGGTCACGTTCAAGCCCGACCGCGAGATCTTCTCGCAGGTCGAGTTCAACTACGAGACGCTCCACAACCGCCTGCGCGAGGTCGCGTTCCTCAACGCCCGCCTGACCATCAAGTTCAACGACGAGCGCGACGGGCGCAGCGCGACGTTCCACTTCGAGGGCGGGATCAGCGAGTTCGTGAAGCTGCTCAACCGCGGCAAGCTCCCGCTGCACGAGGAGGTCGTCTACCTCAAGGACACGCGCGAGCGCGTCGAGGTCGAGCTTGCGCTGCAGTGGAACGACTCGTTCAACGAGCAGGTCCTGCCGTACACGAACAACGTGCACAACAAAGAGGGCGGCACGCACGTCACGGGGCTGCGCGCCGCGCTGACGAAGTGCCTCAACTCCTACGGCGAGAAGCAGGGGCTGTTCCGCGAGCTGAAGGCCGGGATCACGGGCGAGGACTCGCGCGAGGGGCTCACCGCGATCGTCAGCATCAAGCACCCGGATCCGAGCTTCGACTCGCAGACCAAGGCGCGCCTCGTCTCGAGCGAGGTCAAGGGCATCGTCGAGACCATCGTCAACGACCGCCTCTCGCAGTACTTCGAGGAGCACCCGGCGATCGGCAAGAAGATCGTCGAGAAGGCCGTGATCGCGGCGCGCGCGCGGGACGCGGCGCGTAAGGCCCGCGAGCTCGTGCAGCGCAAGGGCATGCTCGACGTGATGTCGCTGCCCGGCAAGCTCGCCGACTGTCAGGAGAAGGACCCGACGCTCAGCGAGATCTTCATCGTCGAGGGTGAGAGCGCCGGCGGCTCCGCGAAGGGCGGGCGCGATCGGCGCACGCAGGCGATCCTCCCGCTGCGCGGCAAGATCCTCAACGTCGAGCGCGCGCGCTTCGAGAAGATGCTGAGCAACGCCGAGGTCGGCACGCTGATCACGGCGCTCGGCTGCGGCGTCTTCGGCGGCGGCAACTTCGACATCGCGAAGCTCCGCTACCACCGCATCATCATCATGACGGACGCGGACGTCGACGGTTCGCACATCCGCACGCTGCTGCTGACGTTCTTCTATCGGCAGATGCCGGAGATCATCACGGGCGGGCACCTCTACATCGCGCAGCCGCCGCTCTATCGCGTCAAGCGCAACAAGAAGGAGCAGTTCGTCAAAGACGACGACGCGCTCTCGCGGCACCTGCTCGACGCGGGCGTCGATGGGCTCGCGATCCGCGTCTCGAACGGCGCCGTGACGCTCGCGGGTGACCCGCTGCGCAACCTGCTCGGGCTGCTCGCGACGTGGCGGACCTTGCTTAGCAAGATGGACCGGCGGGTCGACTCGCGGGTCATCGACGCGCTCGTGCGCTCGACGACGCTCGACGCGGCTTCGCTCGAGGATCGCGCCGCGCTCGAGACGGCGCTCGATCAGCTGACCGCGTCGCTCGGCGTGCGCTATCGCGACCTCATCGTCACGCGAGGCGAGCTCGAGCGCGACGAGGAGCACGGCCGCTGGCGCGTCGTGATGCGCACGCGCGCGGGCGTCGCCGTCCGCACGACCGCGATCGACTTCGCGCTGCTCAACGGCGGGCTCGTGCGCGAGCTGCGCGATACCTGGGAGGGCATCACCTCGATCGGCAACGCGCCGTTCGAGGCGTTCGAAGCCTCGGGGGGCCCCGACGCAGACGTCGTGCAGGTCGCCGACGTGGACGCGCTCTGGGCGTACGTCGACAAGCGCGCGAAGAAGGGCATTGCCATCAATCGCTACAAGGGCCTCGGCGAGATGAACGCCGAGACGCTCTGGGACACGACGATGGACCCCGACGCGCGGGTTCTGCTCCAGGTGCGGGTCGACGACACCGTCGAAGCCGAGTCGCTCTTCAGCGTGCTGATGGGCGATGAGGTGGAGCCGCGCCGCGAATTCATCGAGCGCAATGCGCTCAACGTGCGCAACCTCGACATCTGAAGTCCTGCTTCGAGCTTGAATACCCTGTGAACACTGCAATTCTCTTCGACCTCGATGGGACTCTCACGAACCCATTCGAGGGAATCACCCTCTCCATTCGGCACGCTCTGAAGGAGCTCGGCGCGCACGTGCCCGAGCAGAAAGAGCTGCTCTGGTGCATCGGACCGCCGCTGCGCACGTCGTTCCCGCGGCTGCTCGGCACCGACGATCCGACGAGCATCGAGCGCGCGATCGCGCTCTATCGCGAGCGCTTCGCGACCGTCGGGCTCTTCGAGAACGCGCGCTACGACGGCGTGCTCGAGATGCTCGGCGCGCTCAAGAGCGACGGGCGCAAGCTCTTCGTCGCGACGAGCAAGCCGCGCGTCTACGCGGAGCGGATCATCGAGCGTTTCGCGCTCGCGCCGCTCTTCACGCGCGTCTACGGCGCGGAGCTCGATGGGCGCTTCGATCACAAGAAGACGCTGATCGCGCACCTCGTCCTCGAGGAGCACCTCGAGCCGAGCACGACGCTGATGGTCGGGGACCGTGAGCACGACGTCGTCGGCGCGCGCGCGAACGGCATCCGCACCGTCGGCGTGACCTACGGCTACGGCACGCACGCGGAGCTCGCGTATGCGGGCGCCGAAGAGATCGTCGCGTCGCCCGCGGACGTCGTCAGCGCGATTCGCTCGCTCGATTGAGCGCGGCTACAGCTCTGCGCGGAGCGCGGCGCCGAGGGCGTCGTAGTCCGACGCGTCGTTGTAGAGCTGCGCGCTGACCCGCACGAAGCGCTGACCGAGCGCAGGCCAGTCGATGATGGGCACTTCGATGCGGTGCTTCTCGTAGAGCGCGACCTGCAATGGATCGAAGACGAGCGCAGCTTGGAGCGGGTCGAAAGGCAGCGCAGCTTGGAGCGGGTCAGGGACGAGCGCAGGCGTGCGCTGCGTCTGTCGGCTCGCGGGCAGAGGCAGCGCGGCCATCGAGCCGAGCAGCTCGGCCGGGGCGACGTCAGCCTCGACGCCGAGCGCTGCGGCCAAGCGGGCGCGCGCGTCGAGCGCGAGCGCGTGGTTCTGCGCCATCACCGCGGGCCAGCCGCCGGGCAGCATCGCGGCCATCGTGCGGAGCGCGGCGGGGATGCTGAGCACGGCGCTCGGATCGCTGGTGCCGCACCAGTCGTGCTCGAGCAGATAGCGAGCGCGGTCGGTGCGCGGGGAGTTCGCGCCGTGGCTCGTGACGAGCGGCAGCGTCCGCTCGCGTAGGTCTGCGCGCGTCACGAGGAAGGCGGCGCCCTTCGGGGCGCAGACCCATTTGTGGCAGTTGCCGGTGTAGTAGGCGGCGTCGAGCGCGCGCAGGTCGAGCGGGAGCATCCCGGGCGCGTGCGCGCCGTCGACGAGCGTCTCGACGTCGCGGGCGCGCAGCTCGCGGACGAGGCGCGCGATCGGGAGGACGAGCGCGGTCGGGCTCGTCACGTGATCGAGCAGCGCCCAGCGAGTGCGCGGCGTCACCGCCGAGAGCACGGCGTCGACGAGCGCGTCGGCGGAGGTCACGGGGAACGGGAGGTGCGCGACGACGACGCGCGCGCCCGTGCGCGCCGCGAGGCGATCGAGCGCGTTCCGACACGCGTTGTAGCCGTGGTCGGTCGCGAGCAGCTCGTCGCCCGGCGCGAGGTCGTCGATCGACGCGAGGGCCGTCGCGACACCGGTGCTCGCGTTCGGGAGAAAGACGAGCCCTCGCGGGTCGGCACCGAGAAAGTCCGCGAGGACCGCGCGCGCGTCGTCGAGGAGCGGCTCGAGGTGCCGCACCAGGAACTGCACCGGCTCGCGCTCGAGGCGGGCGCGCAGCTCGCTCTGCGCGTCGAGCACCGCGCGCGGACACGCGCCGAAGGAGCCGTGGTTGAGGAAGCGAATCGAGGGCTCGAGCGTCCAGTGTCGGGCGTAGGCGGCGTGCATCGTGGGGCTCTGGTGCGCGAGGGTATCACCGCTCTCCTTGCGTCGACTTCCCTCGGGAAGAACCCTCTCTCCGATGCGACCGTCTTCTCCAGCCTTCCTCTTGGCGGTCGCGCTCACGGCTTCCTTCGGAGCCGTCGGCGCCGCGTGTGGTGACGACGACGCAGCCGGACCACCGGCAGACTCGGGCATGGCGGACGCATCCGGCGACGCGGGAGACGCTGGAATGCCCGAAATGTGCCGCGCGCGAGTGCCCGTCGGCGGCGCGTGCGCGGTGATCAGCGACTGCGATGATGGCTGCTTCTGCGACGGCGCGGAGCGCTGCGAGGCGGGCGTCTGCGTCGCGGGCGTCGACCCTTGCGCGGACGCCGTCGACTGCACGCGCGACAGCTGCGACGAGCCCGTGCGCGGGTGCTGGCACCGGCCGACTCCCGCGCTCTGCAGCGACGGTGACGCGTGCAATGGGGCGGAGCGCTGCGATGTCGCGCTCGGCTGCGTACCGGGCGCCGCGCTCGCCTGCGACGACGGCGACGACTGCACGACGGACACCTGTGACGCCGCGACGGGCTGCGCGAGCGCGCCGCGGGACCGCGACGGCGACGGCTTCGGGGACGGCTTCTGCGGCGGCACGGACTGCCTCGACGACCCCGCGCTCGGCGGCGCGAGCGTCGCGCCCGGGCGCGTCGAGGTCTGCGACAACGACCTCGACGACGACTGCGACGGTTTGCGCGACTTCGCGACGCCCGCCTGCGTGCCGACCAACGACGCCTGCGCGACGGCGCGCGTGCTGCCCGGCGCGGGCTCGTACTCCGCCTCGACCCGCGGGCTCAGCGATGACTACGCGCTGCACTGCCCGGGCGGCTTCCCCAGCGGTCCCGTCACGGATGCTGTGTTTCGCGTGACCGTCCCGGCGACGAGCGACCTCGTCGTCCGCGTCCATCGCTCGGGCCCGGCCTACGGACTGCCGCTCGGGATGACGGTGCGCCGCTTCGACGACTGCGCGACGGGGCCGGAGCTGCGCGAGCTCGCGTGCGGGACCTCGACCTCCCTGCGCGTGCGGAGCGCGCCGCCGGGCGACTACGCGATCCTCGTCAGCGGTGAGGCGACCGGCTGGTTCGACCTCGTCGTCGAGCTCGACGCGCCGACGACCGCGCCGCCGGTCGACGTCTGCGGCGCGGGGACGCTCGACGTCAGCGCGGGAGGCACGTTTCGCGCGGTGCGCGGCGACCTCCACGACGACTATGGCCTCACCTGCAATTCCGTCACGCCCCCGATGACGCGCGCGGACGCCGCCTATGTGCTCACGCTCGCCTCGCCGAAGGACGTGCAACTCGACCTCACGCCGTCGGGGGCGCTCGCGCTCGTCAGCGACTGCGCGGCGCCAGCGAGCACGCTCGCGTGCGTGCCCGACCGCTCTGGCGGGGTGAGCACGCTCTTTCGCCGGTCCCTGCCCGCGGGGAGCTACTTCATCCTCGCTGAGCCTAATTTCACCGGGCCCTCGGGCGGCACTCTCGATGACTTCGCGCTCGATGTGCGGGTGTCCGAGCCGACGTTCGCGCCGCCGGGAGACTCCTGCTCTTCTGCGGCGCTCCTCTCGCCCGACGTGCCGTTGTCGACTCCTCTCGACGCGCTCGCCTTCGACGTCGGACTGTCGTGCTCGTCGCCTAGCTCGATGCTGGCGCGCGACCTCGTCTACTCGTTCACGCTCGCGACGGCGCAGGACGTCAGCCTCCGCTTCACGACGCCCCTCGGGCCGTTCTTCGGAGACTCTCCGACGCTCGCGCTGACGAGCACCTGCGGCGACGCGACGGGGCAGCGCTCGTGCACGTTCGTCGAGGGCGCGAACGTCCTCGAGCACACCTGGCGTTCGGTCTCCGCAGGCACCTGGTATGTCGTGGCGGGCACGACGGCGACGACGGGTTCGGTCGAGGCGCTCTTGACGCTCGCGCCGCCGACGGCGGTGCCCGCCAACGACGACTGCTCGGGCGCGACGGAGCTCGTCAGTGGCACTCCGGTGCTGCTCGCGCTGGCGAGCTACGACGATGATCTGTCGCTCTCTTGCGGGTACGGCGGCACTCCTGATGCGGTGTACTCCTTCACGCTGCCGCGGCGGCAGAACGTCGCGCTGATCGCCTCGCCCGTCGGAGGGTCCGGCCTCATCGGCCTCGCGCTCCGCAGCGCGTGCACGACTGGCCCGGATCTCGGCTGCTCCGAGGCGGAGCCGTCGTCCATCAGCACGACGCTCGACGCGGGGACCTACTACGTCGTCGTCGAGGGCGATGTGTCCATCCCGCAGGTGCGGCTCAGCCCTTTCTTCACGGATATTTGAGGCGAACCATGAGTCGAACCCGCGTCCTCTCGCTGCTGCTTCTGTCGCTCTCTTCCGCTTGCGGCGGGCGCGAGGTGCCCATCCCCGTCGCCCCGCGCGACGCGGGACCTGACCTCTTCGTGTGCGCTGACGTGGACGGAGACGGCTACGGCGTAGGCTGCGCTGCCGGGCCGGATTGCGACGACACCAACGCGGCGCAGACCGGCGTCGAGGTCTGTGATGGAGTCGACAACGACTGTGACGCGACCGTCGATGAAGGGGTGTTGTCGGCGTGCGGAGACTGCGACTCGAACTGTCGCCCGGTCGGCTTTCCTGGCGCGGACGGCTTCGATCTCGCGGCGGACCCGAGCGAGGGACTCGTCGTCGACGACACAGGCGCGCTCGCGCTCGAGCGGCAGACCTTCGTCTCGAATCACCTGATCTGGATCGCCAACACTGGACAAGGGACCGTGTCGAAGGTGGACACTCGCACCTTCGAAGAGCTCGCGCGCTATTACACCGGACCGGCGGGATTGCTCAACGACCCGTCTCGCACCTCGGTGGGGCTCGGCGGCGACGTCTACATCGGCAATCGCGGGCAGATGAGCGTGACGAAGATCTCGTCGCTCGGGGACGCGTGCCCCGACACCAACGGCGACGGGCGGATCACGACCTCGCACGGTACGAGCGAGTTGCTGCCCTGGGGCGACGACGACTGCGTGCTCTGGAATACCCCGCTGCTCGGCGGGCTGACGCGCGCCATCGCCGCGCACGTCGAGCGCGGACCGGACGGCGAGCTCGTCGAGTATGTCTGGGCGGGCACCTACGACACCTCCGAGATGAGCAAGCTCGACGGCACGACGGGGGCCCTCTTGTTTCGAATTCCGGCGCCCGCGCAGCCGTACGGCTTCGCGTTCGATGGGCGGCAGAATCTGTGGATCGCGTCTCTCGGCAACGTGCTTGGGCGCGTGGATACGACCCGCTGCGTCGACGCCGCGAGCTGCGTCGTGACGCCCTGCCGCGAGGCGGGGGGCGATGACTGTGTGCTGCAATCCATCGACATCCCGGACGGGATGTACGGGATTACGGTCGATGCGCGACAGCGGGTTTGGCTCGGCGGCGGCACCTCACCGAAGCGCTACGACCCGCTCGCGCCGCCGGGGACGCGGCTCCGCACGACGCTGACCTCGATCTTCGTGCACGGGATCGCCGCGGACGGAATCGGCAACATCTGGGGCGCGGGCATGGACCAGGGGCTCGTGCGCATCGACGCGGAGGACCCGTCACGCTTTGCGATCGTGCCGGCGACCGTGGGCTCTTCGCCGAAGGGCGTCGCCGTCGACGATGACGGCAAGGTCTGGGCGATCAATCAGGCGAACGACGACGCGACGGTCGTCGTGCCGGGCGCGGCGATCGACGAGTTCACGGTGTGGACCGCGGTCGTGCCGGTGCTCGTACAGCCCTACACCTATTCGGATATGACCGGTCAGCAACTGCGCATCGCGACGAGCCTGACGGGGTATTACCGACACGTCGTGGACGCGTGTCCGGGGGCGCCCGAGGGGCCGACGAGCTGGCGGACGATGACGTTCGACGCGGACGTCCCCGACGGCACCTCGCTGACGATTCGGGTGCGCACGGCGGACACGCGCGCTGCGCTGATGGCGCAGCCCTGGGTGCGCGTCGCCGAGGTGCCGAGCGACGCGTCTCCGGTGGAGGTCGGCGCGGCGCTCACCGCGGCGGGCGTCACGCCGGGCGCGCTCCTCGAGGTCAGCGTCGAGCTCGGCTCGTGGCGCTCCCGCGGCGCGAGCTACTCGACGCCGCGCTTCCGCGGCTTTCAGGTCGAGGTCAGCAAACAGTGCGTGATCATAGGCTGAGCGCGCGCTCGCCGACTCCACGCTGCGCAGCCGAGCGCCGTTTGGGCGCTGCGGCTCAGTGACCGCCGCCGAAGATCGTCGACAGCAGGCCGTAGATGCCGAGCGCGAGGGCGGCGAGCGAATCGCCCGCGAGGAGCCCGCCGCCGACGAGCGAGGTCGTGCTCATGTCCTCGGGGAGCTCCTCGGCGTCGCCCGCCGGAGCGTCCTTGGTGGCCGTCGCTGCGGCGGCCTTCTTCTTCTCGGAGAAGGTGTTGAGGGCGCTCGAGAGGAGGCCGCCGGCGCCGAACCAGAGGGACGTCGGGAGGTTGACGAAGCCGCCGAACGACGAGGCGTAGGGGCTCGGCAGCACGACGGCGTCGAGGATGAAGTCGGTGGCGAAACCCGCGCGCCCGCTCGCGACGAAGGTCTTGTAGGCAGTGAGGGATTTGACGAGCTTGCGGAGCAGCTCAGTCGCGAAGCCGATGGCGACTCCCACCCAGATGGCCGTGCGCAGATGGGTCGAGTGTTGCGTTAGGCTGCGCAGCGCGCCGACGAACTTGTAGGTCATCGCGGCGCCCCACTGCTTGGGCTGCTGCGCCTCGCTCAGCACCGTCTGATCGAGCGTCAGATCGGGATAGGCCTGCATGAAGATCTTCGCGAACACGACCGCGAGGATCGCGCCCATCGTGACGCCCGCGACCTGATAGCGGAACTGCAGCACTCGGCTCGTGCCGAGGCGCCAGCCGGTCGAGCGGTCCTGCTGCATATCGCAGGCGATGCTCGTCGAGACGAGCAAGATCGAGCCCGCCATCAAGCCGACGCCGGCGTCGCGCAAACCCAGCGCGCCCATCAGCACGACGGTGACGACGAACGCCGACGAGATCGGGTTGGAGTCGGAGATGCCGAGCGAGATGCCGTTGACCATCGCGAAGAGGAAGACGAGCGCGATGGCGAAGAGCAGAAAGCCGAGCGGCACGTGCAGGATCGTCGAGCCGACGAGGGCGATGCCGGCGCCCCAGAACACGACCCAGGCGATCAGGCGGCTCGTGCTCGTGCGCTTCCACTCCTCGCCCGCGACCTCGCCCGCCGCGACCTTCGGCGCGCTGCGCTGCTCTTGGACGCGCTTGGCGGCCTTCCAGAAGATGATGGAGAGATCGACGATCGCGGCGCCCATGATCATGCCGAGCGCGATCAGAAACGTGATCTTGCGGAAGGGCTGCCCGGGCGCGAGCCAGCCGATCGAGATGAAGAAGGGCATCAGCGCGGACGAGAGCAGCCCGCCGACGATGGCGGGGATGCCGATGCGCGCGCCGACGATCATGCCGGCGCCGAGCGTCGAGGTGCTGAGCTCGATCACGCCGAGGAACGGGACGAACGTCGCGGCGAGCCCGCCCACGACGCCGAGGAGCGCGCCGCCGCCGAGCTTGGCGATCGACGCCTTGAGCAGGCGCTTGTCGGTGAGCGCGCGGAGGATGTTCGCGACCGCGAGGCCCGAGGGGAACGTCAGCTGCAGGCGATCGACGAGGACCGGCGTGTAGAGCATGCCGACGCCGACGCCGAACATCCCGATGCACATCAGGTAGAGGATCATCTGCCAAGCGGGCGGCTGCGGGAGGCCGAGCCAGACCATCGCCTGCACGAGGACCGCCATGCCGCTCATGCTCGCGACGGACGCGGCGGCGGTCTGCATGAAGTTCGCGCCGTGTTTGCCCTCGGCGCCGTAGCCGTAGGTGACGCTCGAGCCGAGGATGCCCGCGAGCACCTGCCCGCCGACGAAGAAGCCGAGCGAGAAGTTCATGTACGAGGCGGTGACGCCGCCGAGCGGACCGAGGATGAAGATGCCGATGCCCGCGAGCATCGCGTGGTATTTCCAGGTGCCGACGGCGGGCAGCCAGGTCTTGCGGGACGTCGCGTGCGGATCGGGGGCGGCGGGCGTGGTCACGCGCCGAACGTTACACGAGCGCTGCGGCGCGCGCCTCGGCGATCGCGGCGACGAGCGCGTCGTGGAGCACGCCGTTGGTCGCGATGGCGCGGCCCGCGGCGAGGTCGAGCGGGACTCCGTCGTAGCCCGTCACGCGCCCGCCCGCGGCGCGCAGCACGCCGCAGCCGCCCGCGAGGTCCCACGGCGCGAGCTTCTGCTCCCAGTACGCGTCGTAGGTGCCGTCGGCGACGAGGCAGAGATCGAGCGACGCGGCGCCGCAGCGTCGGAGCCCCTGCGTGCGCACCTTCATCGCGGCGAACTCGCGCAGGTTGTTCTCTGCGCTGACGCGGCGGTCGTAGGGGAAGCCCGTCGCGATCAGCGCGTCGTCGAGGAGCGCGGTGCGGCTCGGCACGCAGGGCTCTTCGCCGCCCGTCGCGGACGAGCGGACGGCGCCGAGCCCGACGGCGCCCGAAAAGGTGGTCTGCAGCGCGGGCGCGTGCACGACGCCGAGGACAGGCTCGCCGCGCACCGCGAGCCCGAGCGAGACGGCGAAGAAGAAGTGCCCGTGCGCGAAGTTCGTCGTGCCGTCGATGGGGTCGACGTACCAGACGGGGCGTGTGTCGATGACGTCCCGCGCGGCGCCCTCCTCGGCGACGATGGTGTGATTCGGAAACGCGCGCCCGAGGCGCTCGCGCAGCAGCGTCTCGCTCCGCAGATCGAACTCGGTGACGAGGTCGATCGTGCCCTTCTTCGAGACGTGGGGATTCTTCCGCCAGCCGCTCATCAGGAGCGCGCCCGCCTCGCGCGCGATGGCGAGCGCGGTGTCGCGGGCTTCCGTGAGCTCTTGGAGATCCAGCATCGCGCAACGCTGCCTCACGCGGCGCGCGCTGTCAGGTCGGCGCGGCGTCGGCGCGTGACCGTCGCGTGGAGCGCGCGCTCAAGGGACGCGCTTCGTCGTGGGCACTTCGGCCTCGCGGAAGCGGGCCCAGTCGATGCCGTGCTTGCGCATCCGGGCTCTCAGCGTGTGTGGGTTGATGCCGAGCAGCGCCGCGGCACCGCGCGCGCCCTCGATGCGTCCGCCCGTCTGAGCGAGCGCTGTCTCGATGTGTCGCACCATCGCCTCGTCGAGGTGCGCGACGCCGGACTCCCGCGCTCCCGTCGGGCTCGCGGGCGCGATCGGCGGGCGCCGCGTACTTGTCGCCGCGCTCGCGGCGCTGGGGTGCCGCCCGTCGGCGCCGAGCGAAGACGCGATCTCGAGCCGCCTGCCATGACCGAGGATCGCGGCGCGCTCGATCACGGACGCGAGCTCGCGCACGTTGCCGGGCCACGGATAGGCGAGGAGGCGCGCGAGGTCGTCGTCGCTCGGCGTGAGCGGACCCGCGCCGAGTCGCTCGCCGGCGCGCGCGGCGAAGTGCGCGGCGAGCCCCGGGAGGTCCTCGAGGCGCTCGCGCAGGGCCGGAAGGCGCAGCGGAAACACGCTGATGCGATACCAGAGGTCCTCGCGGAAGCGTCCCTCCTCGACCATCGCGTAGAGGTCGCGGTGCGTCGCGGCGACGATGCGCACGTCGACGGTCACCGTGCGCTGCCCACCGACCCGCTCGAGGGTCCCGTCTTGCAGGATGCGCAAGAGCCGCACCTGCGCAGCGAGCGGCAGCTCGCCGACTTCATCGAGAAAGAGCGTGCCGCCGTCTGCACGCTCGAACCACCCTTTGCGCGCGAACGCCGCGCCCGTGAAGGCCCCGCGCTCGTGTCCGAAGAGCTCGCTGTCGACGAGCTCGGTAGGGATCGCCCCGCAGTTCACTCGCACGATCGGCCCGCTCGCGCGCCGCGAGCGCTCGTGCAGCGCGCGCGCGACGACCTCTTTGCCGCTCCCCGTCTCGCCGAGGACGAGCACCGGAACATCGGTGTTGGCGACCTGCTCCACGCGCTCCATCACGAGCCGCAAGCCGCCGTGTTCGCCGACGATGGACTCGACGATGCTCTGCCGTCCGAGGCGCGCGAGCAGCGCGCGGTTCTCCGCCTCGACCGCCTCGCGGAGCCGCGCGAGCTCGTGGACCCGCGCGTCGTTGAGCAGCGCGACCGCGAACGGCTCCAGCAGCGAGCGCGCGGTCGTCTCGTCCTTACTCGAATAGCGGCGCCCCGGACTCGCGACGAGCACGAGCACGCCGATCGCTCGCCCCTCCTCCGCGAGCACGCCCGCGATCACGTCCCCGAAGACGCCCGTCGGCACGAGGCGCGCCAGCAGGTCATCGCTCCCGGCGAACGTGTCCGAGTGCGCGTGCCGTAGGCTGCCCGCCGTCGCCAAGCGCGCGACCCCTTCCAAGCCGTCGGCGGTGAGCTCGCTCCGCGTGGCGCCGCGCACCTCGACCCCCTCTCGCGTCGACGCGGCCACGGTCTCCAGCCGCGCCCGCTCCACGTCCAGGCGTCGGACGATCACCGCGCCGATCGGCAGCGCGTTCGCGAGCGTCGGGAGCATTCGCGCGACCGACTCCTCGATGTCGAGGTGCCGACACGCCTCGCGCCAGACGGGAAGTTCGAGGTTCATCGGGGGGTGGTTTCCATCGCTGACGGTGCGCTGAGCACGCGCCGTGCCCAGCGCCATTTCCCGTAAATTTGGGCACACGGGACGACGCCCCGTGACATACGACGGCTGGCCGTGCTCCGCAACGGCAGCGGTCCCGTGGCATTTCACGGACTTTGCCTGCGTGCCCTGCGCGTTCAGCCCGAGGCGGGTCTTCGAAAGGAGTCGTCGCTCGGGCGCACGGCGCGCGCGAGCTCGAGGGGACGGCGCAGCGCGCCCGTCGGGGGACGCGCGAGCGCCAGCCACTCGCGATAGACGCTCATCGAGGCGTTGGTGTCGACGACCAAGTCACCATATCGATCGTCGGGACTCGCGCGCTCGACGCGGACGACCTGATGCCAGCAGTGCATCCCCGACACCGGGTCTGGCTGGACCGGAAAGACGAGATTCCCGTGCACTCCGCCCTCGCTCCACCAGACGAGGTGCGCGTCTCGATCGCGGCTCTCGAAGGGCCCCACATCGCTGACGCGCCGCAGCCTGAACTTCCCCGGCGACAGCGTCTCGCGCGCGACCTTCGCGCTCGCCCAGCGCTCCGTGCTCGCGTCTCCTTCGCGTCTCCAGCGCCCCATATGGTGCGAGCACGCGACGACGCCGGGGCGAATCGACTCCGTCACCCAGACTCGGTTGACGAGGTGCCCGATGCGCGTCGAGACGCGCACGAGGTCAGTCGTCTTCACGCCGATGCGCGCGGCGTCCTCCGGGTGAATCCACACCGGGTTGGTGTTCGCGAGCTCCACGAGCCACTTCGCGTTCGCGGAGCGCGTGTGGATGTGCACAGGCAGCCTGAACGTCGGGACGAGGACCAGCTCGCCAGGCGCGAGTCGGCTGCGATGCACATGACTCTCGATCGCCCCGGGCATCGCATACTCGGGCCAGCCCCACTCCGTGAGCGTGCGACTCCAGAGCTGCAGCTTGCGCGTCTGCGTCGGGAATCCAACGCACGGCTTCCCGTCGACCATCACGCCGATCGCCTTCCCATCCTTGCGAATCGTCTCGTCCTCAGCGACGAGGGTTCCTTCGATCGGTACGGGTCGGGCGTGGGCGTCCGAGGTGTCCGCCTCGGTCAAGAACGCGCCATATCGCCGCATATAGGCGAGCGGCGTCAGGCCCTCTCTCGCCGCCGCCTCTGGCAAGCCCGGGACCGAATGCTCGAAGATCCACCCGTAGTACTCGTCGACGGTCACCGCCTCGCCGGGCCGCGTCGGCGACTCGAACCACTTGCGAATCCCGAGCGCACCGTCGGGGTCGATGCGCCACGAGAGCGCGATCCAGAACTCGTCTTCCTCCCAGACCTCGCCGGGGTTCGCGTCGCGCGTGTCGGTCACCGCGCGACCGAGTCGCTCCATCGCGACGCGCACCACCGGTTGTCGAAACGCGATCCAGCGCGCGCCGTGCGTCTCTTGGCTCTGCAGGTCGTGTCGCTCGGGCGCGAGGCCCACGGGGAGCACGAGATCGGCGACCGCCGCGCTCTCGTTCCACGTCGGCGTCAGCGCGGCGTGCAGGCCGACGCGGGACTCGTCGCGCAGCGCCTCCTCCCACACCATGCCGTCTGGGTTGGTCCACACGGGGTTGTAGACGCGCGTGAAGTACACCGCGATCTTCCCGCGCCCCTCGGCGAGGAAGTGCGGGAGTAGAAACGAGAGCTCGTGGTGCGAGAGGGGGTATTCGGCCGGCCACGCCAGGTCGTTCCACGCGTCCTGCGGCGGCGGGCGTAGGTACGGCGGCGGCACGAACTTGTCGACGGACGCGAGGTGGGTGCCGCCCTTCGTGCCGACGGCGCCCGCCAGCATCGAGAGCAGGGAGAGACAGCGCGCGACCTGCCAACCGCCGAGATTCCCAGACGCCGCGTTGCGCCAGACGTGCGAGGCGAAGGCGCCCCCCGCTTGCCCAATCGCGCGCGCGACCTCCTCGATCATCGTCGCGGAGACACCGCACTCCGCCTCCGCGAGCGTGGGAGTCCAAGAGGCGTATTGCGCCCTCAGGACCCGCTGAAACTGAGGGAACTCCGCCGGAACGCTCGGGTCGAGCGCGGTCAGCGTCTCTTGCCAGTTGCTCCAGCGACGCAGGAACTCCCAGTCGACCAAGTCCTCTCGGAGCAGCACATTCGCCATCGCCAGCAGCAGCGCAGCCTCGGTGCCGGGGTGCGGCGCGAGCCACCAATCGGCGAACGTCGCGGTGTTCGAGAGGCGCACGTCCACGACGGCGAGCTTCGCGCCCGCCGCCTTCGCCTCCATGATCCGCTGCGCGTGCGGGTTGAAGTAGTGCCCCGTCTCGAGGTGCGAGGAGAGCAGCAGCAGCACCTTGGCGTTGGCGTGATCGGGCGACGG
>CAIUAC010000304.1 GCA_903896985.1 uncultured Sandaracinus sp. | reverse complement strand
CTGGCTCTACCTCGGCGAGAAGGGCATGACCGCCCGCCTCGTCCAGGCGTTCCAGGACCTCGGCGCGGTCGGCAAGTTCGAAATCTGAGTCGCCCTCACCGACGTGGTGCGCGCTCGCCGTCAACGCCCTCTCCAGCGGCCGCGGGAGAGGGTACCCGGCGCAGCCCGTACGACGAGGGTGAGGGCAGGGCAGAGCCCCCGCCCTCAGGCGCGGAGAGCGCGATTGCCCCGGCTCCGAGCCCTCGCCTCAGCTCATCCCGCAGCCGCGCGGACCGCCGCCGTACTCACAGGAGCCGCAGCCGCCCTCCGCGGGCGCCGCGCTCGCCGCGCCCTTGCTCTTGCCGACCGTCGGCGTGCTCATCAGCTTCTGCAGCTTGGTCGCCGCGCAGCTAGGGCACTTCGGCGTGTCGCGCGCGAAGACCAGCTCTTCGAACTCGTGCTGACAGCTCTCGCAGCGGTATTCGTAGATCGGCATCGGGAGACTCTGACCGACGCCGTCGCGCTGTCCAGCGCCGCCCGCGCTCGCTCGCCGTGAGTCCGTGCGCCCTACACGCCGAGGTCGGCGAGCTGATTGAGCACGCGCTGCGTCAGCGAGACGACGCCCGGGTGACGCGCCTCGAAGTGATGGAGCGCGCTGCGCAGGCGCCCGCTCAGCGAGGAGTTCGCGTCCGCGTCGGGCGCGCTGAGGGCGCGCTCGAGGTCGACGCGCACGTCGGCGACGAGGGCGCGCGTCTCTTCATCGAGCGCTTCGTGTTGCTCGAGCGCCTCGTGCAGCTCTCGAAGCAGCGTGGGCAGGTCGCGGTCGGTCATGCGTTGGAAGTATGCACGGCGGCGGCCGCGCCATCGTCTTCCGTCATGTCGTCCGGGAACGCCGCGAGCTCCTTCGCCATCTTGCGGAGCATGCTCTGCTTGATGTGGAAGGGGAGGAACGCCGCCTTCATCCCGTTGAGCAGGATGTGCTTGATGTCCGAGAGGCTGAAGCCCATCTGCGTGTGCGTGAGCCAGAGCTCTTTCGACACGGTGGTGTCCGTGACGAGGCGGTTGTCGGTGTTGACCGTCACGCGCAGCCCGAGGTCGTAATAGAGCTTGAGCGGGTGGCTCGCGAGGTCGCGCACGGCGCCCGTCTGCACGTTGCTCGAGGGGCAGCACTCGAGCGCGATGCGGTGATCGTTGACGTAGTGGAGGAGATCGCCGTCCTCGCGGAGGCGGCAGCCGTGCCCGATGCGGTGCGCGCCGCAGACGTGGATGGCCTGCGCGATCGACTCGGGGCCGTACGCCTCGCCCGCGTGGATCGTGACGTTGATGTTGTTGTCGCGGACGAGCTGGAACGAGTCGCGGTGGTGCTTGGCCGGGTGATCGTACTCGGCGCCCGCGAGGTCGAAGGCCACGACGCCCCGATTTTTGTAGGCGACGGCGAGCTGCGCCATCTCGAGCGAGGACTCGGGCGAGATGTTGCGGATCCCGCACACGATCACGTTCGACTCGATGCCGTGGTCCTTCTCGGCGGCGCGCAGGCCCGTCAGCACGGACTCGACGACGGTCGTCAGGCGCAGCCCGTTCCGCGTGTGGAGCATCGGCGCGTAGCGCACCTCCATGTAGCGGACGTTCTCCTTCGCGGCGTCCTCGGCGAGCTCGTAGGCGATGCGCGTGAGCGCGTCCTCCGTCTGCATCACGCGCAGCGTGACGTCGAACGCCTTCAGGTACTCGACGAGCGAGCCCGTCATCGCGCCGACGTTCATGGCCTTGCGGAGGCCGTCCACGTCGTTCGCGGGCAGCGCGATCTTGTCGCGCGCGGCGAGCTCGAGGATCGTCTCGACGCGGAGCGAGCCGTCCAAGTGGACGTGCAGATCGGTCTTCGGGAGTCGTTCGAACAGCGAGAGGGGGAGCGCCATGGCGCGATCTAGCACGCCGGCGCGGGCGCGCGACAGCGTCGAGCAGTCGATCCACGGACTGTCGTTCGTCGCCTCCGCGGGGCGCGCGGCGAACTTCCGCGCTTTGGCCGCCTGAACTAGAGTCCGCCGCCATGACGGAACCGTCGCTCGCCTCGTCGCCCGCGCAGAGGCCGTTCCTCCTCGGGCTCTTCGTCGTCACCGCCGTCACGCTCGCGCTCGAGGTGCTGGTGACGCGGCTGCTCTCCGTCATCACCTGGTATTCGCTGGCGTTCCTCGTGATCGGGATGGGGCTCTTCGGGCTGACGGCCGGCGCCGTGCGCGTGTACCTTCGCCCCGAGCGCTACGCGCCCGCCGTGCTCGGGGCGCAGCTGGCGCGCGACGCGCTCTGGCTCGCGGTCGCCATCCCGGTCAGCTACGTGCTCCTCCTCGTCGTGCCGCTGCGGGTCGAGCCCGTCGCGACGACGGTCGTGCTCTTCGTGCTGTTTGCGGCGACGATCTCGCTGCCGTTCATCGCCGCGGGCGCGATCGTCGCGGCGAGCCTCACGCGCTCGGGGCTGCCCGTCGGGCGCATCTACGCCGTCGACCTCGCGGGCGCAGCGCTCGGCGCGCCGCTCGTGCCCGCGCTCCTCGAGCGCCTCGACGCGGGCTCCGCGATCCTCGCGATGTCGGTCCTCGCGGCGCTCGCGTCGGTCGCGTACGCGCGCTCGGGGCGCGACCTCGCTGGAGTGCGCCGCGGGTTGGTCGTCGCGCTGGTGCTCGCGGGCGTCACGGCGGCCAACGCGTCGGGCACGCACGGCCTCGTTCCGCTGTGGGTCAAGGGGCACTCCGAGGAGCGCTCGAAGCTCGCGCTCGAGGCGTGGAACAGCCACTCGCGCATCCAGATCTTCAAGGAATGGACCGGCCCCGCGGTGTTCTGGGGCCGCGGGACTTGCCCCGCGGAGGAGGTCCGGCAGCGCTGGATCACGATCGACGGCGACGCGGGGACGGCCCTCTATCGCGCCGATCCGGACATCGCGTCGATGCGCTTTCTCGCGTGCGATGTGACCGCCGCGGTGCATCAGCTTCGCCCGCGCGGGTCGATGGCGATCATCGGCGTCGGTGGCTCGCGCGACCTGCAGACGGCGCTGATGTTCGGGCACACGCCGGTGACGGGCATCGAGCTGAACGGGCGCCTGCTCGACATCTTGCGCAGCCCGCTCGGCGCGCCCGCGCGCATCGCCGAGCGCGCCGATGTGCGGCTGATCCACGACGATGGGCGCAGCTGGATGGCGCGCACCGACGAGAAGTTCGCGGTGATCCAGATGTCGCTCGTGGACACCTGGGCGTCGACGGGCGCGGGCGCGCACGCGCTCGGTGAGAACGGCCTCTACACCGTCGAGGCGTGGAAGACGTTCCTCTCTCGCCTCGAGCCGGGCGGCATCTTCAGCGTCTCGCGCTGGCATCAGGGCGGCACCGAGGACGAGACGACGCGCCTCGTCGCGCTCGCGACGGCGGCGCTGCTCGAGCGCGGCGTCAGCAACCCGCGGCGGCACATCGCGCTCGTCGCGATCGGGCTCGTCGCGACGATCTTGGTCAGCGTCGATCCGCTGACGGACGCGGACGTCGCGCGGCTCGACAACGTGCAGCAGCGGCTCGGCTACGAGGTGCTCCTCGCGCCCGGACCGCACGGCCCGCTCGGCGCCGCGGCCGATGTGCTCGCGCCGATCGTCAGCAGCCGCACGCGCGCGGAGCTCGACGCGCGCACGCTCGGCCCGATCTTCGACCTGCGCCCGCCGACCGACGATCGCCCGTTCTTCTTCAATCTGCTGCGCACCCGCGCGTGGTTCTACGACCTGCCCGAGGAGGCGGGCGGCACCATCGAGGGCAACCGCCGCGCGACGATGACGCTCGCGCTCGCGTTCTTCGCGTCGCTGCTGCTCGTCGCCGTCGCCATCGTCGTGCCGATCGCGCTGCGGCGCCGCGCAGAGCGCGCGAGCGCGGTCGAAGCGCGCAGGCCCAATCCCTCGCTCGTCGCGGCGGGCATCGCGTACTTCGCGACCATCGGCGTCGCGTTCATGCTCGCGGAGATCGGGCTCCTGCAGCGCCTCGGCATCGTGCTCGGGCACCCCATCTACAGCCTCGTCGTCGTGCTCGCGAGCCTCGTCGGCGCGGCGGGCGTCGGCTCGTGGCTCTCGGACCATCTCCCGCTCCATCGCGCGCCGTACTGCTTCGTGTTCCCCGTCGTCACGGCGTGTCTGCTCGCGGGGCTAGGGCACTTTCTCCCGCAGTGGTCGCCCGTGCTCGCCGCGGCGCCGCTGACCGAGCGCATCGCGTTCTCGGCGGGCATCTCGTCGGTGCTCGGGCTGGCGCTCGGCATGGCGTTCCCGAGCGGGATGCGCATCTTCGGCCCGACGCTCGCCGAGGAGACCCCGTGGCTCTGGGGCATCAACGGCGTCGGCGGGGTCCTCGCCTCGAGCGGCGGGATCATCCTCGCGCACGAGTACGGGCTGAGCTGGCTCTTCGTCGCGTCGGCGGTCGGCTATCTGCTGCTGCTGCCGCTGATCGCGCGCGGACTCCGGGCGCAGAGGCCCGCTGCGACGAGCTGAGCGCGTCGGGCCGAGGCGCCGCCGCTACGGCAGCGCGATCGTGCCCGGCCCGAGGTTGCCGACGAAGGGGGCGAGCGGCTCGGGCTGCGCGAGGAAGACGATCGCGATCACCGCCGCCGCGACGACGAGCACGCCGACGCCGCTGCCGACCCAGACCCACGGCGAGACGCCGCTCTCGGCCAGACGCGCCGCCTCGGCGGCGGCTGCTGCGTCTGCGGCGAGGCGCGCGGTCTCTTCAGGCGAGGGCGGACACGTCGCGTCGAGCTCGACGTCGGAGGAGCCGCCCTCGCTCACGCGGATCGCGCGGCGCGCGCAGCTGCGGACCCCGCGGCGCACGTCGACGATGTGCGTGCCCGGGTCGACCGGCACCGCGAGGCCGAGCCCCTCGCGCGCGATCAGCGTGTCGTCGATGCGCACCTCGTCGCCGTCCTGCAGGTTGCGCGCGCTGATCGTCACGCTCGCGAGGCGTCGCTCGAGGCCCGCGAGGGCCCAGCGCGCGTCGGCCCCGTGCCGCGTCTCCATGTCGGCGTCAGCGCGCGCGAGGAAGCGCCGATAGGCCTCCGCGGCCGCGACGAGCTTGCCCGCGTCGGCGAGCACGACGGCGAGGTTGAGCAGCGTGACCTCGCGCGCCGAGAGCGCATACGAGCGCTCGAACGCCGCGCGCGCGTCCTCGAGGCGGTGCTCCTCCGCGGCGCGCACGCCGTCCGCGAAGAGCCTGCGCGCGAGCGCGACCTGGCTCGCCGAGGGCTCTGCGCCCGCCGCGTCTTGCGCGAGCGCTGGTCGCACGTCGAGCGTCATGAGCAGCGTGAGCGAGAGCGCGACGAGGAACGCGGGCGACGTGCGAGTCATGGACACGCGTAGGGCGGGAGGGTGATGGTCGAGATGCCGCCCCACGAGACGCGCACGCCGTTCTCGAAGGGGAACGTCGTGCTCACCGCGTCGCAGCCGATGCCGGGTCCGCCGGTGCCGGGGGTCGCGCGCACGTCCATCGAGCGCTCCACGATGGTCGTGAACGCGCTGAGGATCGCGTCGTTGAACGGCGTGCCGGGGCAGATGCCGAGGTCGTGGATGTACATGAGCAGGTCGCTCTCGGACCAGCGTCCGGTGACGAGGATGTTCGTGAGCGCGGTGCCCGAGCCCACCAATTGCGCGCTGAGGCGGCACTCCGTCAGGCGAGCGCGCACCGTGCCGCGCTGCCCGGGGAGGTCGATGTCGGCGCGGTCGGGGAGGCGCGCGACGAGCCTGCCGCCCGTGACGTAGGCGTTGTCGTCGAGCAGGAGCGGGCGCCCGCCGCCGCCGAACGCGGACGCGCTCAGGTACGCGACGTCGGTGCCGTCCCAGAGGGGCGGGGGCAGCATATTGGTCTCGGTGACGCCGCCGTCGGGGACCGGCGTGTCCGCGCGGAGGATGTCGATCGCGTAGCCGAGCGACACGGCGACGCGCGGGTCGTCGGGCTGCCCGTTCCAGCCGTCCAGCGTGACGACCGGGACGTTCGAGCCGCTCGCGAGCGACATCGCCGTCTCGGTGGCGATGGCCGGGGAAAACAGGAGGAATTGCGAGACGATCTGCGCGCCGAACGCGTTGTCGCGGCCGTCGATTCCGTCGGTCGGCGCGGGCGCGGAGGGCGGCGTGCACTCGCTCACCGGCGTCGCCGCGAGGGCGTCCGTGCAGTCGCCGTCCATGTCCCAGCCGAGCGTGCGCCAGCGGTCGCCGCTCTGATCGATGAGCACGTCGCGCAGCCCGAAGTGCAGCGTGCCGATGGTCGTGCCGTCGTCCACGCAGATCGGCCGAACGCCGGGGCGCGCCGGCATACAGCCGAGCGGCGCGCCGACCACGCCCGAGTCGCCCTGCTCGCAGCCTCCGCTCGCGTCCGGCCGGTCGGCGTCCACGTCGCCGGCGTCCTGCGGCCCCGCGTCGAGCGGACCTGCGTCACGCGGCCCGAGGTCGACGTGCCCCGCGTCGAACGGCGGCGCGTCGACGCCGAGGTCGAGCGACGAGAGCGGCGGCAGCAGCGAAGGATCGACGAACACGTCTCGGCAGAGCCCATCGCGGCAGGTCGTGTCCGCGTCGGGGCAGACGGTGCCGACGCAGTCCGCCGTCAGGCGGATCAGCAGCACGCGCCGCTCGCCCGGGATGAAGCGCGTCGAGACGGAGGTGCGCAGGCGCTCGCTGCCGCGCAGCAGCCCGCGGACGACGACGGTGAACGCCGTGTCGCTGTCGGACTCGGACCGCAGGCCGAGCGTCAGCGGGAGGTGCTGCGCGCTCGCGCCGGTGAGCGGAGCGTCGAGCCCAGGGACCATCCGCCCGCTCGCGTTCACGCGCACCTCGATCGCGTCGAGGGCGTCCGGCACCCGCAGGTCCGACTCGACGACGACCACGACCTCGGTGATCTTGGCGGCGCAGCCGGTGAGCAGCAGGGCGCACGCGAGCGCCGCGAGCGCCAGAGCGCGGTGTTCAGATCGACGGGCCATCGTGGGCCAGCGTACCAGCGTTCCGGGCGCAGTGTGTTGGAGCTTCGCGACGGCCACTGTAGGCTGTGCTCGTGGAACCGCGCAGCGGCGACCGGCTCGGCCGGTACCAGATACTCTGCCCGATCGCCTCGGGCGGGATGGCGACCGTGTACGCGGCGCGCGTGCTCGGAGAGGGCGCGTTCCAAAAGCCCGTCGCGCTCAAGCTGATGCTCGGGCACCTCGCGCGGGACGAGAAGTTCGTCGCGATGTTCATGGACGAGGCGGCGCTCGCGGCGAACATCCAGAGCCCGCACGTCGTCGCGACGTACGACCTCGGGCGTGAGGGCGAGGACACGCTCTACATGGCGCTCGAGCTCGTGCTCGGGCGCACGCTGCGCGAGCTAGGCGACGCGGCGGAGGCGACGCCCGGGGCGATGCCGCTCGACGTCGCGCTGACGATCCTCGTGCAGGCCGCGCGCGGGCTCGAGGACGCCCATCGCGCGAAGAATTCGCAGGGCGAGCCGCTCGACCTCGTGCACCGCGACGTCTCGCCGCACAACGTGCTCGTCGGGCTCGACGGGCGCGCGCGCATCTCGGACTTCGGCGTCGCCCGCGCCATCGCGCGCACCTCGCAGACCGAGACCGGCGAGCTCAAGGGCAAGCTCGCGTACTTCTCGCCGGAGCAGCTTCGCGGGCAGCCGCTCGATCAGCGGAGCGACGTCTTCGCGCTCGGCATCGTGATGTGGGAGGCGCTCGCCGGGAAGCGCCTGTTCGAGGCGGACAACCCGCTCGCGCTCGCGGACCGCATCGCCAACGCGCCGATCCGGCACCTCGACACGCTCCGCAAAGACCTGCCGCCGGGCGTCGCGAGCGCCATCGCCGCCGCGCTCGTCCGCGACCCCGAGAAGCGCCTCTCGTCGGCGGGCGCGCTCGCCGATCACCTCGTCGCGGCGATGTCCGCGGGGGGCCTCGCGCAGGCGTCGCCGGGGCGCGTCGGCGAGGTCGTGCGCGCGCTCGGCGGCCAGAAATTGCTCGCGCTCGAGCAGCGCATCGCGACCGTGATCCGCGAGGTGCCGCTGCCGTCGGCGTCGGGCGCGACGGGCGCGCACGCGGCGCTGCGTCCGCCGCTGTCCGTGCCCCCGCCAGGCCCGACGACGACGGCGACGG
>CAIUAC010000303.1 GCA_903896985.1 uncultured Sandaracinus sp. | reverse complement strand
GGAGGCTGAGCATTTCGCTGGCCGTTCGGAGGCTGAGCATTTCGCTGGCCGTTCGGAGGCTGAGCAACGCTCCGATCAGCGGCTGGCTTGGAGCGCCTTCGCGACGGCTCGGGCGAGCGTCGTCGGCAGGTCGGTCAGCTCGGCGGCGTTCTCCGGGATGTGCACGAAGAGGATGCGGCTCGGCGCCTCGCCGCGTCGGGCGGCGGCGAGCAGGCGGTAGTAGAGGTCGTTGCAGACGTAGTCGCCCGCGTCCTCGGAGACCGCGCACGCGATGCCCGTCGCCGCGATCTCGCTGGCGATCGCGTCGGCGTCGAGCGACGTCAGGAGCGCGTCGTGCCCGCCGCTCTCGATGACGACGTCCGCGCAGAGGCGCCCGGCGGCGTCGGGCGCCGTCGCGGACGAGCGATTGCGCGCCTGCCGCTCGATGCGCACATGGCCCGTCGCCGCGGCGAGCCCGATGGCGACGATGGCGTCTGCTTGGATGTGCATCGCCGCCGTGCGCGCTGCCTTCGCCGCCTCGGCGTAGAGCACCGGCAGCGGCGCGAAGGCGACGAAGTACGCGCCCTCGTGCTCCATCCCGTGCAGCGCGTGCGCGAGGTTGGTCGAGGGGTTCGACGCGTGCGCGCCGAAGGGCGCGAAGCCCGTCACGAGGACTCTCATGGTGCGGCAACATATCAGCACGCGCGCCGGGTGTGTTCGCACTACGCGCTGCCGCGCACGCGTGATAGCGTCGACGCGATGGCTGCCGCCGAGCTCACGCGCCTCGCCGCGGAGTCGCTCTACCTCGTGCTGCTGGTGTCCGCGCCGGCGCTCGGCGTCGCGCTGGTCGTCGGCTTCGCGCTCGGGCTGCTGCAAGCGGTGACGCAGGTGCAAGAGCAGACGCTCGCGTTCGTCCCGAAGCTCGTCGCCGTCGCGCTGGTCCTCGCCGTCGCCGCGCCGTGGATGAGCGGCGAGATCGTGCGCTTCACCGACTCGCTGTGGCGCGCCATCCCTCAGCTGGTGCCCTGATGCTCGCGCGCGCACGAGTTCCGGTCGCTCCGGGCACGCGGCGTCGCGGGGCGGCGTAGCGCATGGCCTTGCTCCTCGCGCTGCTCGGTGGGGAGGCGGCCGTCGCGCGGCACCTCGCGGTCGGTGTCCTCGTCGCCGCCCGCATCGTGCCGCTCGTGCTCGTCGCGCCGTTCCTCGTCACGCGCGCCGCGCCGACGCTGCTCCGCACCTCGGTGGCGCTCGCCCTGACCGTCGCGCTCGAGCCGCTCGCCGCGGCGTCGGCCCCGGCGCTCCCCGGCGTCCTCGGGCTGGCCGCGCTCACCGTGCGCGAGGTGCTCGTCGGCACGCTCTTCGCGGTGACGGCGTCGCTGCCCCTCTATGCGCTCGACTGGTTCGGCCGCCTCGCCGACGGCTGGCGCGGCGCAGGTCAGGGGGAGGTCAGCCTCCCGAGCGGCGAGCGCGCGAGCCCCCTCGGCGCGCTGATGGCGCTGCTCGGCGTCGCCATCTTCGTCTCGATCGGCGGCCATCGCCTCGCGCTGGCGTCCTTCGCCGATGGGCTCGTCAGCTCGCCGGTGGGCGCGGCGTCGAGCGTCGCCTCTTGGCAGGCGGTGGCCCTCGGCAGCCTGCGCCTCGTCGCCGACTCCCTGGCCTTCACCGCCGCGCTCGCCGCGCCCGCCGCAGTCGCGATCGTCACCGTCGAGGTCGCGCTCGGCCTCGTGGCGCGCGCGACGCCGCAGATCCCCGTGTTCTTCGCCGGGATGCCGCTCCGCGCCGCGGTCGGGCTCGGCGCAGTCCTGCTCACCCTCTCGCTC